>NZ_JAMYLN010000045.1:0-38333 GCF_040318035.1 Mesorhizobium sp. M1329
AAGCCGATCTCCGATCCCAATACAGAATCGGCAACCTCACAGATCGCGACCACTCCCGAAAGGTGGTCCCACAACAGCGCTTACGCATCATAGCGTATTTTCGGACACTTTCAGATGGGCCACAGTCCCGCGAGAAGCGGAGCGTACGCGGCGAGCCTGCGGGATACGAACTCCGTGAAGAGCCGCACGCGCTTCGTCTTGCGTGTCTCCCCCTGCGTGAGAAGCCAGAGCGTTCCGTACATGTGCAGGTCGGTGCCCGGCACCCTCACCAGTAGGGGGTCGGCATCGCCGACGAAGCACGGCAGTGTCGTGATCCCGAGCCCTTGCCGTACAGCAACGATCTGCGCCTCGGCGTCCGTGGTCCTGAATGGTACCCCCGTGGTTGCGAACCTCACCCTCGCTGGCCCATTCCGGAATTCCATGAATACTTATAACGATCCACCGGATGGGATCAGGCGCGCCCGCACGCCACGCGGCTAGTCGATCGCAGGACATGTAGACGCCGCCGAACAGCTCCGGTCCCTTCAGGCCGTGAAGATTGAGCGGCAGGGTTTTGCGGTCGTAGACGACGCGGATCGCCACGTCGGCCTCTCGGTTGGTCAGATTTGCCAGCTCGCCGGACGACAAGATTTCCATCTCGATGTCGGGATGCAGACGCGCGAAATCGGCGAAGTCCGGCATGAGCAGGTGTGTCGCGAGGGGCGGTGCCAGCGTCACCCGCAGAAGCCCGCGCACGCTCTGGTCGCGCCCGAAGACGCGCGTCTCCAGCAAGTGCGACGACGCTTCCATCTGGTCCGCGAACTCGAGGACCTCCTCGCCCGCAGCCGTCAGGCGGTAGCCCGAAGGCAGCTTTTCGAACATCTGCACCCCGAGGCGTTCCTCGAGCTGGGCGACGCGTCGCAGTACGGTCGAGTGGTTCACACCGAGGCGCTCGGCTGCGGCCCGCACAGAGCCTCCGCGCGCGACGGCAAGAAAGTAGCGAATGTCATCCCAGTCGATCATGGTGCAATCCGGCACCGCACGGTGCGCCTTCCAAAGCCCGTATCTAACACATCGAACAGCAGTACGGGTGGTCATCATAGCCTATGTCGATGAGCGCGGCCCAATTCCGAACGGCGGACGCCGATCGTCGCGGCTGGCGTCAGTCGTCCAGCCGGATCGATTTCGCACCACCGATGTGCGCGCTTCCGCACTCAACAACTGACGCCGGCGGACCCATTTCGAGGTTCTCGGAGGCAGATGCTGTCCCGACACCACGAAAGGAGAAGTCATGGGAAAGCTTGAGGGTAAGGTGGCAGTCGTCACGGGTGGATCGAGCGGCATGGCGCTGGCGAGCGCCAAGCGGTTCGTTGAAGAAGGCGCCTATGTTTTCATCACGGGTCGGAGACAGGAGGCGCTGGACGAGGCCGTCAAGCTGATTGGCCGGAACGTCACCGGCGTGCGCGGCGACGCGGCCAATCTCGACGACCTCGACCGCCTGTTCGATACAGTCAAGCGGCAAAAGGGCAAGATCGACGTCCTGTACGCGAGCGCCGGCACGGGCGAAGCCGCCCCACTGGGCGAGATTACCGAGCAGCACTTCGATGCGGCCTTCAACCTGAATGCGCGCGGCACGCTGTTTACGGTTCAGAAGGCGTTGCCGCTGTTCAACGATGGCGGATCGATCTTCATGACCGGGTCAGTTGCTTCGATCAAAGGTTTTCCGGGTTACAGCGTGTATGCGGCGAGCAAGGCGACGTTGCACGCATTCGCACGCGGTTGGCTCAACGAACTGAAGGGCAGGAATATCCGGGTGAACGTGCTGCACCCGGGGCCGATCGCCACACCGATGCAGGACCAAGTCCTCACCGAGGAGGCGAAGCAGATGTTCGAATCCCTGATCCCGCGGGGAAAGATGGGTCGCCCTGAGGAAATAGCAGCGGCCGCGCTGTTTCTTGCTTCAGACGATTCGAGCTTCGTGAATGGGGTGGAGTTGTCTGTCGACGGCGGCTTCTCTGCCATCTGAATTCACGCCGGATCGCCGGAAGCGGCTGACCGTCCGGCCGCGCCGAAGTCGTTCACGACGGGACGTCTACGCAAAGGACGCCGCACAGCAGAACGGATAACCCAGCGCCGTTGAGGGCCGGGCAATCAATATCAACACGGATCGGAGAAGTGTTATGAGCTACGCGATTGTAGGATTCGGTAAGATAGGCCAGGCCCTCGCCCGGGCCTTCGCCCGTAAAAACGTCGACGTGACCGTCGCGAGCCGCCGGCCGCCCGAGGCGTTGGCGCCGCAGGCTCGGGCGATTGGACCCACGGTCGTCGCCAAGTCGCTGCGGGATGCACTCGAGGCCGACACAATCATCTTGGCGGTCCCGTTCGGGGAGCATCGCGAGGTTGCGAAGGTCCTGCCGAGCTGGAAAGGCAAGACGGTCATCGACGCGATGAACGCGTTTCCAGTCCCTGAAGAGCTGGACGGTCTCCCGTCCTCCGCCTTCGTCGCGAAGGCGTTCACCGGCGCCAAGCTCGTGAAAGGGTTCAATCACCTGATTGCGGCCACCCTGGCTGCCGATCCGATCGTCGAGGGCGGGCACCGGGTCGTCTTTCTGTCGAGCGACGACGAGGACGCGATCGCTCCCGTGGCGGCCTTGGCCAAACAACTCGGGTTCGCACCCGTCAAGCTGGGAAAGCTCAACGAGGGTGGCGCGCTGGTGCACGCACGCGGCCGCACTTGGGGCCAGCTCATCTTCCAGGACCTGTTCAAGAAGGAGCAGTAATCGATGTATGACCATGTGATTTGGCCCGGGCGATATGATCCGAAAACGTCGGCCATCTACGCACTCAACGACATTGACGTGAAGGCGCCGCCTGAAGTGGTCTGGAAGCTGCTCGTCGATGCCGAGAATTGGTCGAGCTACTTTCCCGCCGAAGATCAGGTCAAGATCCTGACCGGCAAGCCGGAACTGGCGCTTGAAACCAGATACAGCCGGGTGACGGTTGGCTTTCCGATGAGTCTGGTCGTGACGGAGTGTGAACCCTTCCGCAGGCTCGCGTGGGCGACGACCGTCGATGGCGACGAGACCGGCTCGAGCGCGTACCACGGCTGGGTCATCACTCCTACGGTCGATGGCTGCCATGTGCTGACCGAAGAAACGCAGCAGGGCCCTTGGTTCCTTGAGGAACTCGGGCGCAAGCATCCCGGTGCACTCTACCGCTATCACCAGGAATGGGTCGAAAGCCTCGCCCGCGCTGCGGAGGCGGAAGTGGTAAGCAAGGCAAGTTGATGCGCTTGTCTTGAGGCCTGGCCCGTTGCTTGGGCCGCAACGCTTTCGACCGAACAGTACTGGGCCCGCCTTCGTCCGAATATTGTCGGTACTCAACAGACGACGGGCGCTTCCAGCCTGGATCGGCAGATGATCACCCACCTACCATTGGAGATAAATGATATGAATATTGAACTCAGCGGCCGCAAGGCGATTGTCACCGGATCCACCGCCGGTATCGGCCGCGCGACGGCGGAGGGGTTGGCCCGTGCCGGCGCATCGGTCGTCGTCAACGGCCGTGGGAATACCCGGGTCGACGAGGCGGTGCGGCAGATGCGGCAGGCCTTTCCCGGAAGCGACATCTCGGGCATCGCCGCCGATCTTGCGACAGCGGAGGGTGCCGAGGCCTTGATCGCGCAGGCGCCGGACGCCGATATCCTTGTGAACAATGTTGGTACGGCTCACATCCGGAGCTACGGTGGCGTCGAGGACATCGCGAAGATCCCCGACGAGGACTGGCTTGGCCTCTTCCAGTTGAACGTAATGAGTGGCGTGCGCGTGACCCGTCATTACCTGCCGCGGATGGTGGCGAAAGGCTGGGGCCGCGTCGTGTTTGTGAGTAGCGAGTCCGCAGTCAACATCCCCAAGGAAATGCTCGACTACGGCATGACCAAGACCGCTCAACTCGCGGTCTCGCGCGGTCTCGCCGAGGCGGTCGCGGGCACGGGTGTCACAATCAACGCCGTCCTGCCGGGACCTACCCGCTCTGAGATCCTGGGCGACTTCATGGCGAAGCAGGCTGACGCAAACGGAATCACGCAGCAGGAGGCCGAACAGGGCTTCTTGAAGGCGATGCGTCCGACCACCCTCATCCAACGCTTCGCGACCACCGATGAGGTGGCCAACATGATCATCTACGCATGCTCGGAGCAGGCTTCGGCGACAACCGGCGCGGCTTTGCGGGTGGATGGCGGCGTGGTCCGCTTCGTCGCGTAGCTGCCGAGACGGTTATGGCGCCAATGGCGCCGACCAGCGGACGGTCGACGCCAGCGGCTGAGCGTCCCCTGAGTTTCACCTGCCCGGTGTCTTCAGGCCGAATGCTGGCCGTGACCTTCACCTGTTTCTCGACACACCCTGCAACAGGTCGAGGAAGGCGCGCACAGCGGGATTGGCGCGCCGGCTTTCCGGCCAGACCGCCGTGATATTGTGCCGCTCGACCGCATGGTTGGAAAGCACCGGCACCAATTCGCTGCGCGCGACATGGGGCGCCGCGATGAAGTTTAGCTCTTGATTTCAAAAGGAAATTTCCGCGATTTTCGAACCAACCGGGTTTCCGGCAACTATCGACATCAATCGGTCGATTTTTCGGAATCTCGCGCAATACGGCGCTCACCGGCTCAGCCGCGAAACACCATCACGGTGGATTTCGGCCAAGCGGAGCATCCCATTTCCGGGTCCACCCGACCGCCTCGTATTTGAAGCCTTGACTCATTAATCGCTATACAGCTATATAGCTTCATGGCAATTTACGAACCCACCCCTGACCGGCTGAACAGGGCCTTCTCGGCCCTCGCCGATCCCACGCGACGAGCGATCCTGGCCCGCCTTGCGACGGGCGAAGCCACGGTGTCGGAACTGCTGGCACCGTTCGAACTCAGTCAACCCACGATCTCCAAGCATCTTAAGGTGCTGGAGGATGCGGGTTTCATCGAACGCGGGCGTGATGCGCAGCGGCGACCGCGCAAGCTGGTGACAACGGCTCTCAAGGATGTTGCCGATTGGGTAGAGCCGTTTCGCAAGCAATGGGAAGACAGGCTCAACAATCTGGATCGCCACCTCGCAAAAATGGGCAAGAAGGAGAAGTAGCATGCTGGCAGGGATCGCGAACACCGATGTCATCCTCGACCGGGACACGCACACGATCATTCTGACGCGCGTGCTTGCTGCGCCCTGTGAACAGGTCTTTGAGGCATGGACGCGGCCCGAGCATGTGGCATGCTGGTGGG
Source organism: Mesorhizobium sp. M1329 (assembly GCF_040318035.1). Lineage (NCBI taxonomy): Bacteria > Pseudomonadati > Pseudomonadota > Alphaproteobacteria > Hyphomicrobiales > Phyllobacteriaceae > Mesorhizobium > Mesorhizobium sp. M1329. Next base: position 5,252 of record NZ_JAMYLN010000045.1, read on the forward strand.
ACCCATCAGGCGAACCGCTGGCACAATGCGAGATCGACCTGCGTCCGGGAGGAGCCTTCAGGTTCGTCAACGGGCATTCCCCTGGCCCCCACCAGTTCGCGGGCGTCTATCGCGAGATCGCACCGCCGCGTCATCTTATCTTCGAAGCAATGGGGGCGATCGGGCGCGTCATTCTCGAGGAGACTGGCGGCAAGACGCTTCTGACGGTGAGGATCGAATGCGGCTCGGCGGAGCGGTTCGAGCAATATCTGAAAATGGGAATCGACACCGGAACGGCCAAGACACTAGACAACCTCGTCGCATACGTCAGCGCAGTGGCGCAACGGACATCCAGTGCGTGGTCAACTGCTCCAAGCAGCGGCCAGTAATGTTACGATGCAACAATCAATCTGGACCGCGGCACATCCGGTTTTCGTGGCATACGGCATCACCTGCGTTGTTCTGTGCCTCAATCTTGTGATGCTCTGGGCTTCCAGCGGGGCGATCCGCGCCAAGGGTGGCCTGGCAATCAATCCGGAGGATGGCGCTCGCTATGGTGTACCTGTGTCAGAAATTGACCCGCCAACTGTCGCGCGGCTCCTGCGCGCACACCGGAATGCCGAGGCCACGATCTATCCATTTCTGCTGCTGGGCCTGCTCTTTGTTTTCACGGGAGGAAAGGCAGCAATTGCAATTCCCATTTTTGCAATTTTTGTAGTTGCCCGGATCGTACATTCGATCGTCTATCTGAAGGCCATGCAGCCTTGGCGCACGATTGCTTTTGCCGTCTCCCTCGTGGCAATCATTGTCTTGATGGGTGCCGTAGTCCACAATTTGCTTTTTGCCTGACCGGATCTGGCTTGGCACTGGCCAGCTCCGAGCGGCCCTCTCACTCCCACTCGATTCTCTCAACCATGGTAACGTGCTGTTTTAGAAGCACAAAGCTTTTCGGCCTTCGCCAAAAGACCGACTCCTCGATCCGTCAGAAATTTGCAGGGGAATTTCGATGGTTCGAAATCTAGTCGGTTCCAGCGACTACCGGCATGAATCGGTCGATTTCTCGTCTCATCGACCCCCTAGCGCAGTTTGGCGTTAGTGAGAGAAGTACCGTCGCTACGCGAGATCAGTTGGGCCGAACCTAAGAAAATGCTGCCAGCCTGCGCGATAAGACAATTCAGATAGGTGCACAAATCGGATACGGCCTTGCCGCAGGTTCAGGCCTCAATGAACTTCTGTATGCGATCCGCCACGATCCCCCCTGCGCGGCTGTTCAAGTGGACGCCGTCGGTGTGAAATAGCCAGCCATTTCTGCGGGCGACATCGTCCGGACCCTGCCGCAGCACGAGTATGCGAAACGCATCGCGGTAGAATGGAAGAAAGTTGAAGGCCGTAAAGGCCCGGCCAGGCGAGGTGCGAACCGCCTCCGTGATCGCCTCATGGAGCGGGATATAGAAGCAGCGTTCCTCGCGCGCGACGGCCGCCACGATCGCAGAATATTCCTCGATCCGCCGGTTGAGCTCGCTCTGGAACGGGTCGTCCGAATCCGGCGCTTCTCCTATCGGAGGAAGCGAGCAAAGGCCGATGTCCGCCGCCGTCTCGCGCTTCAGCCTGTGTGCTATCTCGGCCAGATTCTCGTGGAACCAATCGGGCGAAGGCGTGCGAGGGAGGCGCTTCCATAACGTAAAGAACCGCCGCACCTTGCGTGACACGAGCCCGAGAACGTCGTTACCGCCGACCCAGACGATGACCTTGCCGGGACGACAGGCGAGCACGTCCGGCAGCCGCTGCAACGCGTTATAGGCCAGGTCGCCGCCGACGCCGAAATTCCGGAACTCAAATTGCCCGTTGCCCGGCCGCCGGCGGAGCTCTGCGATCCAATCAAATGCCTGGCCCTTGCCAGCCGTGCTGCTCGACCCGAGGCACGCCACGATTTTTCGTTGAGAATTCACCATCGTGACTCGGCCAAGCCAGAGTGAGAAATCGTCGCCTTATGCTCTTCCCAAAACGGCTGGCCCAGGCGTGAGCGTCAAGTCGGACACCGAGGCGTTTCCAACGACCCACGGGCAGGCATAATAGTCTTCGATGCGGTCGATGACGCGACCGGCGACATGGACACGAACCGGCCACGCGACCTGCCACTGGTCGCCTCGCTGGAAAAGCACGAGCACGACAGGCTCTCCGTCGATCGCCCCGACCTTCATGATCCACGTCTCCGGGTTTCGTTCGTATTCGACGAAATAGGGAGAGCTTCTGAGCAGCCCGTCGAAACAGTCGGCAACCCGCAACCGGGCATCGGCGCTGGTCAGGCCCCGCACGCCATCCCAGTCATGGCGGTTGAAGAGGTCAACATAGCGCTGCAAGAGCCGCGCGGTGTCTGGATCCAGCGGACGGCTCGCTTCACCGGCAGGTTCAGCGGGCAAGCCGGCGAGCTTCGACCGTCCACGGGAGAGCGCGGATTTGACGCCGCCAATCGTCGAGTCCACGAGTTCTGCGGTCTCTTCCAGCGAGTAGTCGAACACATCCTTCAAGAGCACGCAGGCGCGCTCCTTGGGCGGCAGGTGACCGACCAGCCGTTCGATGGCGCGATGGGCATCAGTGGTCGCCGGCTCGGCAACGATGACGCCGATGTCGTCCGAATAGGCGCTTTCCGCTCGCTCACGCGCATGGCGCCGCCTCAGAAAGTCAATGCAGCGATTGTGAGCGATGCGAAACAACCAGGGTTTTAGCGTGCTCGCATCATCGAGGGTCTCGATCTTCGTATAGGCCTCGAACAGCGTCTCCTGCATGAGATCCTCACCGTCGAGCCGTGAGCCGGTCATGCGCGCGCAATAGCGATGCAGTTGGGCGCGGACGCCTGACACCGTCTCGAGGAAGGCTCGATAACGCGCGTCGAATAGGCCGATCGGTCGCTCGGGCATGTCCTTCACCTGCCACATCTTAGCGTCGTTTCAATTTGCCAGTCATGCGACCTCCTGACCTTTAGCGCGTGTTGCCGCGGTTGCGGTCAGACCGAGCTTGGGGCGAACCCATTGTGCAAACCGCTCGATCGCGTCGTCGGCTTCGGGAGCGCGGCCGGCCATCATCTGGAACGAGTGCAGCATTCCCGGAAATACGTCCAGGCGCACTTCGACGCCGGCGGCCTTCGCCCGGTCGGCGAGCACCCGGCTGTCGTCGACCAGGGTTTCGTCTCCACCCGCTTGCAGATAAATCGGCGGCAGGCCCTTGAGATCGGCAAAGATCGGGCTGGCGAATGGATCTCGAGCATCGACCCCGTCGAGGACTTGCGATGCCAGCATCTCAACGGCCGCCTTCTGGAAAAAGGCGTCCTTCTCGCGGTTGGTTTCGTAGGAGTGCCCACTCGCCGACAGATCATGCCAGCCAGAGATGCTGAGGATGGCGGCCGGCAGCGGCCGTCCGGCATCACGAAGTTTCAGCGCCGCCGCAACGATCAGGCCCGCGCCGGCGGAATCGCCTGCAGCTATGGTGTGCTTCGGCGCGATACCCTGCTCGGCCAGCCACTCGAACGCGGTCACGGCCTGCTCGATCTGGCGCGGGAATTTGCTCTGGAAAAGGTAGTCGTAAGGGGCGAGCAAAGCGTAACAGCCAATCGCCTTAGCAAGGTGTCCGACCATCTTGCGATGGGTCCAGATCGATCCGCCGACATAGCCACCGCCGTGCAGGTAAAGCATGACCCGATCTTTGGCCGCCGTTTTTGGCTGAACCCACAGCGCGGTCTTGTCGCCGAGTTCGGTCTCGATGTAATCGACGCCGCCCGGTTCTGCCGTCAAGGCAGACCACTCGGAGGCTTCTTGCGGCGATTCTCGACCGCTGCGCCAAGCCTCGGCGAGCGTTTCGTAGTGGATCTTGTTGGCCAGGCTCTGCTTGCTGTTCATTGTCACGCTCCAATTCGTTCAGGAGGGCGACGTTCAGGATGACCGCGCCCATCAACAGCTAAGACGGACGAGCTGAGCGAAAGGATACGTCGCCGGCAGATGCGTCGATCTGCACCGGCCCGATCCCGGCGGCAATGGCAGCGCTGCCTTTGCCCCTTGCCGTCATTGGCCGCAAATGAACATTTACCTTGTCGTTCCTCTTCGTGCGGTATCGACAATGTCGGCACGGCGACCAAGGCGAGGCAGTTCGGGTTGCCCGTCCCTCAATTCCTGCGCCTCTCAAGCCGAGGAGTAAACGATGCGCATCTTCTCCATCATAGCCCACCCGCGTGCCAACAGCTTTTGCCACGCAATTTCCGCACGCGTTCGCAACGCGCTGGTCGGCGACGGCCACATTATCGAACATCACGATCTCTATGTGGAAGGCTTCGATCCGTGCCTGACCGCGGAAGAGGCCTACACGGTCGGCGACACGCTGGAAAAAGCGCTTTCACGCGCCGAGGATCACGTCTTACTCCAGCACCGGACGCAAGTCGCGAATGCGGACGGTCTGCTGATCGTCCACCCGAACTGGTGGGGGAAGCCGCCTGCAATTCTGGCGGGCTGGCTCGATCGCGTTCTGGTTCCTGGTGTCGCCTATCGCCTGAAAACCGCGGATGGGTTGCCCGAAGGCCTTCTATCGATCAAGAAAGCCATTGTCTTCAATACTTCCGATACCAATGCGGCGAGAGAGGTGAACGACCTCGGCGACCCGCTCGGGCTGATCTGGGGACGATGCGTCCTCCCATATTGCGGGGTTCTGGAACACGAACGACATGTGTTCAGGCCGGTTGTCGGCAGTTCCGAGGCGCGACGGGAGAACTGGCTCGAGGAAGCCACTGCCAAATGCCGGACCATGTTCGGGGCAAAGTTGAATGCAAATACGTCCGCTCCGTCGGCAATTCTGTCATGACCGTGCTCGCCCGAATTTCGGCTCCCATCCACTTCGGGCCTATCCAAGCACGCGGCGCAGATCCTAATGCCGGCGACGTATCCTTTCGCTGGATTCGTCCGTCTTAGCTGGTTGATGGGCGATGATCTCCAAGATCAGCCTCCTGAACGAATTGGAACAGGATACACCACGAAAAGCTCGTGGAGGCTTGGCGCAGCTGTCGAGAATTGCCGCCGGAAGTCTCAGAGTGGACGGTTTTGACGGCAGAACCGGGCGGCATCGGGACAGCGAGGACAATCGCATTATGATCACCAGCAGATGACGCACGCACCTATCATGACCGCAACTTGCTCTTGCGGCGGCGTCGAACTCAAAGCGTTTGGCAGGCCGATCGTGAGCAGCGTCTGCTACTGCGACGACTGCCAGAAGGGAGCTGATCAGATCGAATCTTTGCCGGGTGCTGGCGCCATACGCGATCCCGATGGCGGCACCGCATACATCCTCTATCGAAAGGACCGCATCGAGTGCTCCAAGGGGGCCGAATTGCTCAGGAGCTACAAGCTTAAGGAGACATCGGTTACGAATAGGGTTGTCGCCACGTGCTGCTATTCGGCGATGTTCATGAACTTCGATAGAGGCCCGCACTGGGTCTCGGCATACAGAGCGCGGTTTCACGGAGAACTCCCGCCACTGCAATTACGGCTTTGCGCGAAGTTCAAGCCGGACAGCGATGTCCTTCCCGACGACGTGCCGAGCCACCGGGGCTATCCCCGGGGGTTAGTCGTTAAGCTTCTGGCATCGCGCGTGGCGATGTTGCTAGGTCGATAGACCGGACTCGCCTGATCAAGAAGGTCGCCGCATTTTCGGCCCCGAGAACTGATCGTGGGTGGGTTTCGAATCTGTCGAAGACGATCGATGACAAACGTTCGCCGTAGTACGCCGCAATATCCCGTGGCATCCAATGTTACTCCCCTTCACTCCCACTCGATGGTGCCCGGCGGTTTGCTCGTCACGTCGTAGACGACGCGGTTGATGCCGCGCACCTCGTTGATACCTTGGTGGCGCTGGCCGGGCGGTTCGAACGTGCCCTCTACTGCGTCAATGCTCCGGCTTGCCACCGCCAAGGCACATCATGGTTTAGAAGCTTGGCTGAGACGCTCGAAAGTGAAGTACCCAACCCATACGTCACTCGTTTCTGGAGTTTGATCGTGGAGGGTAAAGGCCGCCGCTATTCCCGCTTTTTGCGCGCTTGCAACGAGCCTACAATGCCGGTTTGCAACGCCATGTAAGCAAAAGGCGCCCCGAAAGGCGCCTCTTAATCGCTTGATTCCCTTCAAGGAAACTGGAGCGGGTGAAGCGATTCGAACGCTCGACCCCAACCTTGGCAAGGTTGTGCTCTACCCCTGAGCTACACCCGCTCGCGCGGCTTTTTGGGCCGCAAGCCGCGCTTATATGGCTGAAGAGCGCGGCGATTGCAACAGGGAATTCGCAGGCTTTTTGCTTCGCCGGCAATGCGGACAAGCCCTGCCGCGAGACGTCGCAAGGCAATCACCCCCGCCTTGCGCGACGGGCTTGTCTCGGCGGCATCATTGGCCGTAAACGGCGTTAGCCGAACAAGCCGTTGAAAGCGGGCCATCAGAAGAAAGACCGATGCCGAAGACCGAAGCCGAACTTTTCGCCTTTCTCTCAGGACTCGGGATCGAGGTATCGACCCGGCACCATCCGCCGCTGTTCACGGTCGCCGATTCGCAGGCGCTGCGCGGCGAGATTGCCGGTGGCCACACCAAGAACCTGTTCCTCAAGGACAAGAAGGACAATTTCTTCCTGGTCAGCGTCGACGAGGAGGCGGTGGTCGATCTCAAGCAGATCCACCATCTGATCGGCGCTGCCGGCCGCGTGTCCTTCGGCCGGCCGGAGATGCTGATGGAGCTTCTCGGCGTCGCCCCGGGCGCGGTCACGGTGTTCGGGCTGATCAACGACACCGAGCGAAGGGTCAAGGTCGTTTTGGACGAGGAGCTGATGAGCCATGCGGTGGTCAATGCCCACCCGCTGACCAACGAAGCGACGACTTCCATCGCTGCCGCGGACCTGGTCAAATTCGTCGAGGCAACCGGACATGATGCTGTTATCTTGAAAGTCTCGGCATGATCGCCACATGGGTGACTGAAACCGGGTTCTAAAGAAGGATGTTGCGCCCGTCCCTTGGCCGGCGGCGCGACCGAAAGGCGACGAGATGAGCGATAGCAACCCCTTTGGCGGCCCGTTTGGCAGCAATGGCGGCCAGTATGCCACCACCGTGCAATATGGCGGCACCGATGCCGCGCGTGAGAAGGTCGCACTTGCGGAGGCGCCGGCCGACGTCATCAAGGACACAACGACCGCTGGATTTGCCGCCGACGTCATCCAGGAATCGCGTCGCCAGCCGGTGCTGGTCGATTTCTGGGCGCCGTGGTGCGGCCCCTGCAAGCAATTGACGCCGCTGCTGGAGAAGGCGGTGAAGGCCGCCGGCGGCAAGGTCAAGCTGGTCAAGATGAATATCGACGACCATCCATCGATCGCGGGCCAGCTTGGCATCCAGTCGATACCGGCGGTCATTGCCTTCAAGGACGGCCAGCCGGTCGACGGCTTCATGGGCGCCATTCCCGAGAGCCAGATCACGCAATTCATCCAGAAGGTTGGCGGCAAGAACGGTGGCGCGCCGCAAGTGGCCGAGGCGCTGGCCGCGGCCGCCGAAGCGCGCGACGCCGGTGACGTGCAGACAGCGGCCGACATTTACGATGCCATCCTGGAACAGGCGCCGGAGACGATCGAGGCGATCGCCGGCTTGGGCGACCTGCTGTTCGAGGCCGGCGATGCCGAAGGTGCCGAGGCGGTGCTGGCGCGGGCGCCGGAAGCAAAGAAGGATGCGCCCCAGCTCGCCGCGCTGCGGGCCAAGATGGCGCTCGCCGCGCAAGCCGCGGCACTGGGCAATCCGGCGGAACTGGAACGGCGGCTGGCCGAAAATCCCGGGGATCACCAGGCACGGTTCGAGCTTGCCATGATCCAGAACGCCAAGGGTGATCGCATGGCGGCGGCCGACAATCTGCTGGCGATCATCAAGGCCGACCGCTCGTGGAACGACGACGGCGCCAGAACCCAGTTGCTGCAGCTCTTCGAGGCATGGGGCATGACCGACGAAGCAACGCTGTCGGCACGGCGCAAATTGTCCTCGCTGCTGTTTTCCTGAGCCGGCGCAGACTGTTTTGTCGCGCGGGCTTGCGGTGGGCCGCGGCTGCGCCAGATTAGGTTTTCGGACGGCGTTCGATTTCGGGTTTCCAGTGTTGCGCCTTGTGCCGGCCGGGAGGAGACGGATTTGGTGCGCTTCCTGACAAAGCGATCGGAGGATTGAGGTGCAGGCGGGAAACGCACATTACCGACTCGCTGCGGACTTACCGTCGACCATGCCGATCTTTCCGCTCGAGGGCGCATTGCTGCTGCCTGGAGGCCGCATGCCGCTCAACATCTTCGAGCCGCGCTATCTGCAGATGGTCGACGAAGCGATCGCCGGGCCGCGGCTGATCGGCATGATCCAGCCCAGCCTCGACGGTGCGCTGCGTTCAGACGGCGAGCCGGAGCTCTGCAATGTCGGCTGTGCCGGGCGTATCATTGCGCTGTCCGAGAGCGGCGACGGCCGTTACCTGATTTCGCTGCAGGGCGTGTGCCGGTTCCGCATTGTCCAGGAGCTCACGGTCAAAACACCGTTCCGCCAGTGCCGGCTGACACCTTTTCTCGCCGATCTCGACGAGGAGCAGGCAGACGCCGAGATCGACCGGCCGGCGCTGCTCAAAGCGTTTCGCGCCTATCTGCAGGCCAACGATCTGGAGGCCGACTGGGAAAGCGTCAGCCGCGCCGAAAACGCCATGCTGGTCAACGCACTGTCGATGATGGCGCCCTACGGGCCGGCCGAGAAACAGGCGCTGCTCGAAGCGGCCGATCTGAAGACACGCGCCGAGACGCTGATCGCCATCACCGAAATGGCGCTGGCGCGCGACAATGAGGATTTCGGTTCGAGTTTGCAGTAGGCTCTTGCCTTCTCCCCTTGTGGGAGAAGGTGGATCGGCGCGCAGCGCCGAGACGGTTGGGGGGTGCTGGACGGAGTGCCGCCGGTGCCAAGCTGGAACACCCCTCATCCGACCGAGCTTCGCTCGGTCACCTTCTCCCGCGAGGGGAGAAGGTGGGCCGCGCGCAAAAACCTGAAGCGGTCGCCTTGTGGAAGGATGGATCGGATGGCGGATGGACGTGACGGGAACAGGACTGTCGACCCCAAGCTGCTGGAACTCTTGGCCTGCCCGCTGACCAAGGGGCCGCTTGCCTGGGATCCGGAGCGCGGCGAGCTTATCTCGCGGGTGGCAAAGCTTGCCTATCCGGTGCGGGACGGCATTCCGATCATGCTGCCATCGGAGGCGCGTGTCATCACCATAGACGATGCCATGCCGCCGCCGCCGCGCCTGGGTGGAACGCCCTGAGTGCTGCGGTTCAGAACCGCTCCGTTGCGATCTTTCGCGCCTCTATTGAAAATTGCGCCCTTTGGGCATGACCTTCTCTGCCTTTCCCAATAATTCCGTTTGCGCGATGCTATCGGGCCGAACCTCGTCTGCACGGCTCGACAGTCTGTCCGCAGGCTTTGCCTCTTCCAGCAGAACCGACAGCCACGGCGTCAGATCCTCGACCTTCTCGGCGACGATATGGATGACGTCCGATTCCGATTGCAGTTTGCCGGTGACGCGGATGAGACGCGCGCCCATGACGATGGGGCGGAAGCGGTTGAAGGTCCTTTCCCAGAAAATGATGTTGGCGACCGCATTCTCGTCCTCCAGCGTCAGGAAAATCGCCTTGCCATTGCCCGGCCGCTGCCGCACCAGGACAAGGCCGGCGACCGAAACGCGCCGGCCGTCCCGCACCTGGCCGAGGCGCGCATTGGGCGTAACTCCGGACCGATCCAGCCTTTGACGCAGGAAGGCGACCGGGTGCGCCTTCAGCGACAGGCCGAGCGAGCGGTAATCGTGGACGACGTGCTCGCCGAGCGGCATTGTCGGGAGCCTGGTCTCTGGCTCGAGATCGCGCAAGCGGATCGCCGGCTGGTCGAACAGCGGCAGCTTTTCGGCGGCACTCTTGCCGTCGAGCGCGCGGACCGCCCATAGAGCGTCGCGCCGGTTCAATCCAAGCGAGCGGAAAGCGTCGGCCTGCGCCAGTTTTTCGATCTCGTCGACGTTGAGGCCCGAGCGCAGCCAGACGTCGCGCACGGATGCATAGCCGGCGCCGCGCCTCGACACAAACGCTTCCATGCGCTCCTTCGACAGGCCCTTGACCTGGCGAAAGCCAAGCCGGACGGCATGGCTGGTCCGGATGACGCCGCGCATCTGGGCATGGCGGTCAAGGATACGATCCGGATCGAAAGGCGATTGCTCCAAGGCGCAGTCCCAGCCGGAAAAATTGACGTCGACCTCGCGGATCTCGACGCCGTGGTCATGCGCGTCGCGGACAAGCTGGGCCGGCTGGTAAAACCCCATTGGCTGGGAATTCAGGATCGCGGCGCAGAACACGTCGGGATAGAAGGTCTTGAACCAGCAGGAGGCATAGACCAGCAGGGCGAAGGAGGCGGCGTGGCTTTCGGGAAAGCCGTATTCGCCAAAACCCTCGATCTGCTTGAAGCAGCGCTCGGCGAAGTCTTTTTCGTAGCCCTTGGCGACCATGCCGTCGACCATTCTCTTGCGGTAATTGCCGATCGTGCCGGTGCGCTTGAACGTCGCCATGGCGCGGCGCAGTTCATCGGCCTCGCCCGGCCTGAAGCCGCCGGCGACGATGGCGATCTTCATCGCCTGCTCCTGGAACAGCGGCACGCCCAGCGTCCTGCCGAGTATTTTTTCCAGTTCCGGCTTGGGATATTCGGGTTTTTCCTTGCCTTGCCGCCGGCGCAGATAGGGGTGGACCATGTCGCCCTGGATGGGGCCGGGCCGCACGATCGCCACCTCGATGACGAGGTCGTAGAAGCTTTTCGGCTTGAGCCGCGGCAGCATCGACATCTGCGCGCGCGATTCGATCTGGAAGACGCCGATCGTATCGGCGCGGCAGATCATGTCGTAGACATGTTTGTCCTCGGCCGGCAGAGTGGCCAACACATAGGGCCGGCCGTACGCGTCCCGCGCTTGCGGATAATGCTCCCGGAGCAGGGTGAAGGCGCGCTGCAGGCAGGTCAGCATGCCGAGCGCCAGTACGTCCACTTTAAGGATTTTCACCGCGTCGAGGTCGTCCTTGTCCCACTCGACCATCTTGCGCTCGTCCATCGCCGTCTTGACGATGGGCACGATCTCGTCGAGCCGGTCCCTGGTGATGACGAAACCACCGACATGCTGCGACAAATGACGGGGAAAGCCCATGATCTCGTTGGCGCATTCGATCACATGACTTGTCGATGGATCGGTCTGATCGAGGCCGCCGGCCTTTGTCTCCTTTTCGCCGAGCTCCGAGGTCGACCAGCCCCAGATCGAGCTGGACAGTGCGCCCCGGACGTCGTCCGACAGGCCCATCGCCTTGGCCACTTCGCGCATCGCCGAGCGGCCCCGGTAGCTGACGACGGCGGCGGCCAGCGCGGTACGCTTGGTGCTGTATTTGGAATAGATGTACTGGATGACCTCCTCGCGCTTTTCATGCTCGAAATCGACGTCGATGTCGGGCGGTTCGTTTCTTTCCTCGGAAATGAAGCGCTCGAAAAGCGTGTCGATCTTGTCCGGGCCGACTTCGGTGATGCCAATGCAGAAGCAGACGATCGAGTTGGCGGCGGAGCCGCGCCCCTGGCAGAGAATGTTCTGGCTGCGGGCGAATTTGACGATGTCGTGGACGGTCAGGAAATAGCGCGCGTAGTTCAGGCGTTCGATCAGAGCGAGTTCCTCCTCGATGCGCTGCGTCACAAAAGCGGGTACGCCCGAGGGGTAGCGGATGGCGGCTCCCTCCTTGGCCAGCCTTTCCAGCTCGGCCTGCGGCCCGAGACCCGATTCCGTCGGCTCGTCGGGATAATTGTATTGCAGGTCACTGAGCGAGAAGGTCAGCTCGCCGGCAAAACGCAGCGTTTCCGCCAGCGCTTGCGGATGCCTGCGGAAAAGCCGTGCCATCTCCACCGGCGGCTTTAAGTGACGCTCGGCATTGGCCGCCAACTCCAGCCCCACCTCGGCGACGGGCACATTGAGGCGGATCGCCGTCAGCACGTCCTGCAGCGGGCGCCGTTCCGCCGTATGGTAGAGAACATCGTTGGTCGCCATCAACGGGATGCCGGCCAGCTCGGCCATCGCCGCCGCCTGCTCGATCCGGAAGCGGTCGTTGCCGCGGTAATCCGGCGAAACCGCCAGCCGCAGGTTTTCGCCGAAGCGATCCTTGAGCCGGCTAAGCAGTGCGAGGCTGGTTTCCGCATCCGCCGATAGATCCGGCAGGATGGCCAGCGACAGGAGATCGCCCCATTCGAGAAGATCGCTCTGTTTGAGGAGCGTTGCCCCTTTTTCGTTTTCGTCACGCAGATTGGCCTGCGTCAGCATGCGGCAGAGATGACCCCAGCCCTTGCGGTCTTGCGGATAGGCGAGGATGTCCGGCGTGCCGTCGCAAAAAACCAGGCGGCAGCCGGGATGATAGGAAACACCCTCCACCTTGGCCTGTTGCCAGGCGCGCACCACGCCCGCCACCGTGTTGCGGTCGGCGAGACCGATCGCCGAAAACCCCAGGAATTTTGCCGCGACCACCAGCTCCTCCGGTTTCGAGGCGCCGCGCAAGAACGAGAAGTTCGACTGGATGCCGAATTCGGCATAGGGGATGGCCGTCAGCGCATTCATGCGAAGATCCCATGCATGAACCAGCGCGGCGAAGGCTGCGAGGCGCCGTAGAGGCCCTGGCGATAGAGCCAGTAACGGCGGCCATCGGCATCCTCGATGCGGAAATAATCCCGGGTTGGCTCATCTTCTCGTCCCGCCGCCCCTCGCCACCATTCAGGCGCGATGCGCTCCGGCCCTTCAGCGCGCGCGACCCGGTAGAGCGCGCGCCGCCAGCGGAAGTTCAAAGGCGGGCCTTCCGGCATTTCGGTGGCCGGCACCTCGATCGGCTCGGGCGAACGGAAAAGCCGGATCGGCCGTTCCGGCTGGAAGACGGTCGAGGGAGCGTCCTTCGCCTTGTCGGGCTGCTTCGGCGGCGAGCTTCTCTGCGGCGCCTCCGTAAAGGGAAGGGTGGCGACGGCGCGCTCCGGCAAATGGCTCTCGACGGCGACCGGCTTCAAGACCGCGCCTTCGCCGAGCCGGGCGCGAATGCGGTCGGCAAAAAGCGCGATATCGGCACCGTCGTCGTTCGTCTCGCCGGCAAGGTCGGCCTGCTGCATGTCGAAGGCGGCGACAGTCAGCACCGAAAGGCGCACGAGATCGAAGCCATAGCCGGCGTCGATGTCCTGTTCGAGCGCGGCAAGCCTTTCGTGGAACAATTTCTGGATCAGCCGCGGCTCGCGCAGAGGCCGCGAGGTGCCGACGGCGATGCGGCTGACGCCGCCATCGACGCGGAAGAGCAGCAGCGCCAGCCGCCTTGCGCCCTCGCCGCGACGCTCGAGGTCGCTCTTCAAGGTGGTCGCCAGCATGCCTGTCAGCCGCTCGATGTCCTCGGTCAGCATGATCGGTTCGGCAAGGTGACGCTCGACCGAAAGCGGTGCCACCGGCAGGCGCGGCGACACGGCCTCCTCGAGGCGGCCAAGCGCCTGGTCGAGGCGCAAGAGCAGCGATGCGCCGAAGCGGCGGGCCAGCGGCGCGCGCGGTGCTGCCATGACGGCGCCCGCCGTGCGCAGGCCGACGCTTTCGAGGCTGGCGCGGACCTCCGGGCCGATGCGCAGCGCCGCCAGCGGCAAGGGCGCGAGAAGCGCTTCCTCCTCGCCATCGGGAACGATGCGGTCGCCGGCAAACCGCGCCGCCGCCCAGGCAGCACCAGGCGTGGCGGCAAGCCCGGCGCGGACATCGAAGCCCTGATGGAAAAAACGCGACAGGATATCGTCCAGCATCGAGCGTTCGCCGCCGAAAAGATGGGTGCAGCCGGTGACGTCGAGATAGAGGCCGTCGGTCCCGTCGAGCGCCACCAGCGGGGTATAGCGGTCGCACCAGTCGGCGAGGCCTTCGAGCAGGCGCCGGTCGGCCTCCGGATCGGCCTCCACGATGTCGATCGAGGGATGCATGGCGCGCGCATCGGCTATGCCCATGCCGCGCTTCAGATTAAGCGCCTCGCCCCGCTCGTCGAGGGCGGCGATGCGCTGGGTGTTCCCTTGGCGATGGCTGACCACCAGCGGCAGGTGATCCGACGGCCGGGAACGCCAGGACCGCCCCAGACGCTGCCGCAGGATCCTCTCGGCGGCGAGATGCGGAAACCACAGGGACAGGATTCTTTGGCCGTTCTGGGGTCCATTCCTGAGACCTTCTTTCCTCGCCCCGTCTTTCTTCGAATATGCGTTCATCGGGGTTCCACTCCAGTGTGAATTTTCCGGGCAAGGCAGTGCGGCTCTTGCCGATGGTGACGGTGAAGGCGGGCCGGCCGATCGAGCCGGCGAGCGGGCCGGCAATCGTCTGGCGCGCTGCCGCCGGTGCCGGCGACAGGACGAGGCGGACCGGCGCTGCCGTCGGCTCGGGCTCGCCGGCCTGGCGCAGCAGGAACAGCGGTCGGCCCGCACTCTGCGCCCGGGCGTGCAGCCGCCGCGTCGCGGTGAGGTCAAGCCGCTGCGGGCTGCCGCGGATTTCGAGGATGACAGCGGCCAGCGCCGTCATCCGGGCAGCCTCCTCGGCGATCCACAGCGCATCGAGCAGCCTTGGCGCCTCGGAAAACAGCAATTGCTCCGGCTCGATGCCGAAGAAGGCGTGAAGCCCCCTGGCATAGGGAAAGCCGGCCTCACGGAAAACCTCGGATGTGCCGATCCACAGCACCGGCAGTCGCGGCCCCTGGCTGAGGATCAGGCTGACGAGCGACAAGGCAAAACCGGCGACGGCCCCGGCATCGCGGGTCGCGGCGCCATGAAACTCGCTCAGCGCCGCCTTCGGCAGGCCGCCGCTCAGCGCAGCATCGAGGCGCTCGGCGCCGGTGCGCAAAAACGCATCGGGCGGCGCCACGGCGAGGCCGCGGCGGACAATGGTCAGATTCCGAGCGGGTGCCGGATGCCGAGAGGGTGCCGGACTCTGACGAGGGACATCCGCGTCAAACGACGAACCGGCCGGCGCCTCCAGGCGTTCGGGCAAGGTCCCTTCGATCTTCGCGATCTGGCGGCGCAGGGCAAAAACAGTCTCCCGCGCCACGGCGCTTGTCGCCATGACGGTCAGCTTCCACTCACAATTGTTCCTGTTATGTTCCTATAGATTCCAGAGGCAGCCCGAAGAGTCAAGCGGAGTCATGGGGAATTTATTCCTGTAGTGGGGCATGACACGGGCCCTCCAGTCCGATCATTTGCCGAGTCCGGCCCGAAAGCCTATATGCCGGGATCAAAGGACAAAGCATGGCTCGCATCTACCAAACACGCATCTGGCACGACCAGCTTTCGCCAACGATGGAGGAAATCGAGCTCCTGGCGCTGGAGGCCTATGCCCATCTGCCGGAGGAGTTTCGCAAGCTGACCGGCGAGATCGTCATCCAGATCGCCGAATTCCCGACCGACGAGATCATGGACGACCTTTCGCTGGAAACGCCCTTCGACCTGCTCGGCCTGTTCGAGGGGCGCGGCATCGCCGAGCGCTGGAACCCGCAGACCGGCGAGGGGCCGAACCGCATCACGCTCTATCGCCGCGCCATCCTCGACTACTGGGCCGAGAACGAGGAAACGCTGGGCGACATCGTCACCCACGTGCTGATCCACGAGATCGGCCACCATTTCGGCCTGTCGGATGACGATATGGAGAAGATCGAGGAGGCAGCGGAGTGAGCGACCCCGCTCCTCGTCATCCTAGGGTACTCCGCGACGTCGCTTCGCGACTGCTTCGCCTTAGGATGACGAAGGACGAGCGCTTCAGCGAACCTCCCTACCAGTCGCTGAGCTTGGTGTCGGGGCCGTATTCCTGGCCCTCGATGTCCTTCACCACCGCCTGACCGCAGCGCATGGTCTTGGCCTCCTTGTCATAGGCATAGGTCGGCGAGCCGAACAGGTGCCAGCCCTTGTTCAGCGCCGCCGTCACCTTGTGGCAGAAGCTGGCATCGTCCGGGCCGGACAGAAAGCGGTAGAGTTTCATTCTTCAATCCTGTCGTCAGTTACCATTAGTCATGCGCGAACAACGGCGGCCTTCGCCAGCAGTTTTTCGGCCTGCGCCAGATGCAGCCGCTCGACCATCTTGCCGTTCAGCGCGATCACCGCCTTGCCGGTATTTTCAGCGCGCGCGAAGGCATCCTTGACGGCGCGCGCCTCGGCTATTGCTTCGGGCGACGGTGCAAAGGCGCGGTTCGCGGCCTCGATCTGGGCCGGATGGATCAGCGACTTGCCGTCAAAACCCATGGCGGCCGCTTCCGTGCACTCGCGCGCAAAGCCGTCCATATCGCTAAAATCATTGAAGACGCCATCGAGCAGGTCAAGGCCGCCGGCGCGCGCGGCGAGCACCATCTGCATCAGCCATGGCACGAGATAGCGCCGGTCGGGCGTGGCGAGAATGCCTGTGTCCTTGACCAGATCATTCGTTCCGGCAACGAAACAAACCAGTCTAGAGGCCGGGTCGCGGCCGAGCTCAGCGATCGGCCCGATGTTGAGCAGCGCTTTGGGCGTCTCGATCATCGCCCACAGCTTGACCTCGTCCGGGATAAAATTGTCGTCGAGCACGTCGCCGGCCTCGAGGATGTCGCGCGGCGTATCGACCTTGGGCAGCAAGATGGCGTCGGGCGTGCATTTTGCCGCGGCCAGCAGGTCGGCGCCGCCCCACTCGCTCGACAGCGCGTTGATGCGCACGACCATCTCGCAGCGCCGGTTGGAAAGGCCGGCGAAAATCGCCGCCAGCTTTTCACGCGCGGAAGGCCTGTCGACCGGGGCGACGGCGTCCTCGAGATCGATGACGACGGCATCGCAGGCCAGCGACGGGATTTTTGCCAGCGCCTTGTCGTTCGAGGCCGGGACGTAAAGCACCGAGCGGCGCGGGCGATAGCTTTCGGTGGTCATCTCCGATCTATGCCGCCTGCAGCTGGCCGAGGCAAGCCGTGCATAAAAACTGCACGCAATTTCGGAAAATCTCCTCGTCTCCGCCCCGCTTGCCACCCGACAGAATGCGACAAGGGCGGCATGCAAGAGCAAACGAACTCCCGTTGGTCCCTGCCGTACCGGCTTCGCCGCGAAAGCTGGTGGCTCGTCGATCCGCCCCAGACTTTGGCAGCCCTCCTCCCTTTCGTCCGCAAATCCCTGCCCACCGGCCGCATCAAAGCCGCCGAGAAAGCCCGATCATGACAGTATTCCTCTCGGCGGCGCCGAGCTATTGCAGCCGCTTCGGCGTTGCCGTCCTGCTCGTCGCGCTGGCCGATTTTTTCTTCTATGGCCAGCCGGCCGGCATCACGCTTTTCCTGTTCGGCGTTGCGATTGCAGCGGCGAGCATGGCTCTCCATCCTCTCAGCGTCTTCAACGATGGCAGGTTCTGGTTCAAGCCGGTTGCGCTGCTTATGGCGCTGCTGCCGCTTGTGGAAAATGTCAGCGCACTGTCCGTCTCTATCGCGCTGGCGGCGACGGCCATCTTCGCGCTGTCACTGGCCGGACGGTTGCGGCGCGGCCTAGCCCGCGTCGCCCGCCAACTCTCGCTGTTCCTGCTTGCAACGCCATTTCGGCTCGTCCTGGATTTCCTCCGCTGGCGCAAGGCGACGCGGCGGCTTGGCCGGCGGCGCGTGCGGCTTGCGACGATCGCCGTCTGGGTCATGCCGCTGAGCCTCGGCGCGGTGTTCCTCGCGCTGTTCGGCGCCGCCAATCCGGTCATCGAATACTGGTTCTCGCTGATTGATCTCTTCGCTTTGCTTAACCTCATCCAGCTGCCACGTCTCGCCTTCTGGCTGTTCGTGCTTGCCGGCATCTGGGCCTTTCTGCGGCCGCGGCTGCCGCGCTTTTTCCGCCGCCGCAAAGTGTCGCCAGCCAGCGTACCGGCGACGCCGGCCACCAGGACCACCATCGAAGACATCGTCTTCGGCAAGGCCGCTATCCTCCGCGCGCTCGTCGTCTTCAACGTCCTGTTCGCGGTGCAGAGCGCACTCGACGCCACCTATCTGTGGGGCGGTATCGCGCTTCCCGACGGGCTGACCTATGCCGCCTACGCGCATCGCGGCGCCTACCCGCTGATCGTCACGGCCCTATTGGCCGCCGGCTTCGTGCTGGCAGCGCTGAGGCCGGGAAGTGCGACCTCCGGCGATCCGCTCATCCGCCGGCTGGTTTATGTCTGGGTGGCGCAGAACATCCTCCTGGTGATCTCGTCGATCCTGCGGCTTGATCTCTATGTCGGCATTTATGCGCTGACCTATTGGCGTGTCGCCGCCTTCGTCTGGATGGGGCTGGTGGCGGCGGGCCTTGTCCTGATCATCGCCCGCACCGCGCGCGAAAAGTCCAACGAATGGCTGCTTTCCGCCAATCTTCTGACGCTATCGGCGACGCTCTATGCCTGCTCGTTCATCAACTTTGCCGCGCTGATCGCCAACTACAATGTCGACCATTCCTTCGAAATGACCGGTCAAGGCACCCAGCTCGACGTTTGGTACCTGCGCTCGCTCGGGCCCGGCGCCTTGCCGGCGCTCGATCGCTTCGTCCAGCACCAGAGCAGGACGGTTTCTACGGAGGATGCCTCCATCGGCGAACTCGCCCGCTGGTATGCACAGGACGAAGCACGCTTCCGCGCCAGCCAGGAAAACTGGCGCGGCTGGAGCTTTCGTGACTGGCGGCTCAACCGCGTCCTCGACAGGCGTGGCCCGTTTGTGGTTCCTCCGATGTCCGAACCCTTCATGCCGGGCCGCTGATTTGATGCCGCACCACATACTGGTCGCCGACGACGATCCGCACATTCGCGAAATCATCTGCTTCGCACTGGAAAAGGCCGGCATGAAAACGCTGGCGGTGCCGGACGGCGCGGCTGCCTTGCAGGCGATCGAACGCCGTGCGCCCGATCTCGTCGTGCTCGACATCGGCATGCCGGAAATGGATGGGCTGGAAGTGTGCCGGCGGCTGCGCCACACATCCGATGTGCCGGTGCTGTTCCTGTCCGCGCGGGATGAAGAGATCGACCGCGTCCTGGGGCTGGAGATGGGCGGCGACGATTATGTCACCAAGCCGTTCAGCCCGCGCGAGCTGGTCGCCCGCGTCAACGTCATCCTGCGCCGCGCCCGGCTCGCGCCGGAACCAGCTGACGACCGGCAATTCTCGCATGGCAGACTGTTGCTGGTTCCGGCAAGCCATACAGCCAGCTTCGACGGCAAGCGACTGGCGCTGACCTCGATCGAATTCGCGATCCTGAAAGGATTTCTGTCGCGGCCGGCGCATGTGCTCGGCCGCGACATGGTGATGGCCAACGCCTATGCCGCCAACATCCATGTCGCAGACCGCACCGTCGATAGCCATATCCGCAACATCCGCGCCAAGCTGGCGGCAGTCGGCTGCCTTGATGCAATCGAGACCGTGCACGGCGTCGGCTTCCGGCTGGGTAAATGCGGGAGTTGAGCGCCCAAAAATGGGTTGACAGCAAATGGCGGCCTCGGCTCGCCACGGTCGTCATTGCCATCCTGATCATGGTGATGGCGTTGCCGCTGGCCGGGCTGTTCTTCTTCCGGCTCTACGAGAACCAGCTGATCCGCCAGACCGAGGCCGAGCTGATCGCACAAGGTGCCGCCCTTGCCGCGATCTATGCGCAAGAGGTCCGTGAGGCCGGCCTTGCCCCGGAAAAGCTCGGCACACCCATGCCTCCACCCGATACCGGCGATCGGGCTTCTCGCTACCTGCCGATCGAACCGCGCCTCGATCTCGCGTCGGACAGGATCCTGCCGACCCGGCCCGCGGCCACCGCGGCCAGCGTCGATCCTGCCTTCGTGGCGATCGGCGCGCGGCTGTCGGGCATTCTTGCCGAGACGCAGAAGACCACGCTTGCCGGCTTCCGGCTGCTCGATCCCAGAGGCGTGGTCATCGCCGGCCGTGAAGAGGCCGGCCTGTCGCTCGCGGCTGTCGAAGAAGTTCGCGCAGCGCTTGCCGGCCGCTACGCCAGCGCGCTCAGGCTGCGGGTTCCCGACCAACCGTCGCCGCCGCTCTATTCGGTCAGCCGCGGCACCAAGGTTCGCGTCTTCGTCGCCATGCCGGTTGCCGTCGAAGGCAAGATCGCCGGCGTCGTCTATCTGTCGCGGACGCCGAACAACATCGTCAAGCATCTCTATGGCGAGCGCGGCAAGGTGGCGCTGGCCGCAATCGCCATCATCGGCGGCACGCTGCTGATCGGGCTGGTCTTCCTGCGCACCGTCAGCCGGCCGATTTATGCGCTGATGGAACGCACGAAACGCATCGCCGCCGGCGACCGCGAGGCGATCAGGCCGCTCGATCACCACGGCACGCGCGAAATGGCTGCGCTCTCCGCTGCTTTCCTCGACATGGCCGAAAAGCTGCACGCTCGCTCCGACGGCATCCAGACCTTTGCCACCCACGTCTCGCACGAGCTCAAATCGCCGCTGACGGCGATCCAGGGGGCCGCCGAACTGCTGCGCGATTCGGGCGGCGCGATGGATGAGGCCGAGCGGCAGCGGTTTTCGGACAATATTGTCACCGATGCCGGCCGGCTCAACCTTCTGGTGCGCCGCCTGCTCGACCTGGCGCGCGCCGAAAATCTCGAGCCGAGCGGCGAAAACACGTCGCTCGGTGCGGCACTGGCGCTGCTGCCGGCCGACGACAGGCTGGCGGTGCGCCTCGAGGCGGGCACCGAGATCGGCCTGCGCATCTCGGCCGAAAACGCTGCGATCGTGCTCGCCAACCTCATCGACAATTCGGCGCGGCACGGCGCGACGCTGGTTTCGGTCACGGCAGCAAGCGCGGACGGCAAGGCCACCATTGTGGTGGACGATGACGGCGCCGGCATTTCGCCCAGCAACCGAGGCCGCATCTTCGAGCCGTTCTTCACCACGCGCCGCGATTCCGGTGGCACCGGCATCGGCCTCGGCATCGTGCTGGCCCTCCTGAAACCGCATGATGGCACGATCCGGCTGGTTGACTCGGCGAGCGGCACGCGCTTCGAGATCATCCTGCCGGCGGCGTGACTCGGCGGTTCAGATCGGAAGGGCGAAAAGGTGCATTACGACATCGTCATCATCGGCGGAGCCATCGTCGGCTCCTCGGTCGCCTATTATCTGCGCGAGGAAGGATTTTCGGGCTCGATCGCGCTTGTCGAGCGCGACCCGCAATTTTCCCATGCGGCGACCACGCTGTCCTGCGCCTCCATTCGCCAGCAGTTCTCGATCCCGGAAAACATCCGGCTGTCGCAGTTCACGCTGAAACTATTCCGGCGGTTGAAGGACGAGTTTGGCGCGGACGCCGATATCGGCTTTCGCGAAGGCGGCTATCTCATCCTTGCCGGCGAGAACAGCCTGTCGATCCTGCGGGCCAATCACGAGGCGCAGATGGCCGAGGGCGCCGACATCGTGCTCGAGGATGCCGAGGCGCTCGTCCGCCGCTTTCCGTGGCTGTCGGTCGAGGGCATCTCCGCTGGCGCCTATGGCCGCAGCGGCGAAGGCTGGTTCGACGCGCATGCGATGCTGATGCTGTTCCGCAAGGCACTGCGAACGAAGAACATCGACTTTATCACGGCGTCGGTGACCGGTATCGAGCGGCAGGGCGAGCGCGTCACCGGCGTGATCCTCGACAATGGCGAACGGCTCGGGGCCGGCACCGTCGTCAACGCCGCCGGGCCGAATGCCGGCAAGGTGGCGGCAATGGCCGGGCTGGCGCTGCCGGTGGAGCCGCGCAAGCGCAACGTCTTCGTA
Source organism: Mesorhizobium sp. M1329 (assembly GCF_040318035.1). Taxonomy (NCBI): domain Bacteria; kingdom Pseudomonadati; phylum Pseudomonadota; class Alphaproteobacteria; order Hyphomicrobiales; family Phyllobacteriaceae; genus Mesorhizobium; species Mesorhizobium sp. M1329. Next base: position 27,038 of record NZ_JAMYLN010000045.1, read on the forward strand.
TTCGAGGCGCGCGAAAAATATGACGACATGCCGCTGCTGGTCGACCCGAGCGGCATCTATGTCCGGCCGGAAGGCTCGGTCTACATCACCGGCGGCGCCGAGCCGGAAGATGGCGAAGGACCAGCCGATCCCGCCGACTTCGACCCCGACTGGCCGCTGTTCGAAGAGGTGATCTGGCCGGTATTGGCGACCCGCATTCCAGCCTTCGAGGCGATCAAGCCGACGCGCGCCTGGGTCGGCCATTACGACTACAACACACTCGACCAGAACGCGGTGATCGGCCCGCACCCCGAGGTCGGTAATTTCCTCTTCGCCAACGGTTTTTCCGGTCACGGCCTGCAGCAGGCGCCGGCGGTCGGCAAGGCGCTGGCCGAGTTTCTGGTGCATGGCGGCTATCGCACGGTGGATTGCTCGGCGTTCGGGTATAGCCGTGTCGCTGAGGGGCGGGCGTTCAGGGAGTTGAATGTGATTTAAAGCTGGCGCGAAGGTCTGTTGCTTGGTGGATTAAGCCGCCACCAAGCCGCCCGCACCAAGATACGCCTGAAGCCAGCCCAGCACCCTGCCCCACCCTTCCGCATGCTCGGTTGCGGCGTGACGCGCGTGCCGCCGGCGATTGGCTCCAGCAACCAGGCGACTTTGGTTTCGCGGCGGCCAAGCGTCGGATGATCCCAGTCGTATCTGCGCGTCTGCACGATCCGGCGCGGCTCCTCGATCTCCAGGAATTCACCGCTGGCGGGCAGGTGGCTGCCGGCCGCCGTCTCGACGGTGACGCTCCAGCGGCCGCCGACGCTGAGGTCGGCCGCCCATCCGGTCATCCGGTAGGTCTTGGCGGAGCCCCACCAGCGCTCGACCTCGCGTGTAACGAGCGCGTCAAAGATCCGCTCGGGCGGCGCGCAAACATCGGCGCTCGCCATCACGGTCTCGCCATTTGTCATGCTGTGCACCGCGGAACCGTGCATCACCTGTCCTCCGGAAACGTTTCGCCGCCGAAATGACTTCAAGCCTTCGACGCCGGGCGCGACAGCCCTTTGCCGGTTTCGAGCAGGCTCTTCAGACTGGACAGGATGAGCGGCCAGCCGTTCGCCACATGGCCGAGCAGCTTGTGCGGCCCATCGGCTTCGTGTGTGACGGCGAGTTTCATCATCTCGCCCTCCTGCTCGATGGCGAAGGTGCAGCGTGTGTAGCCGTCCGCCTTGACCTCGGGCATGAACTCGTTGCGCCATTTGAGCACGATGCGCCTGGGTGGATCGATCTCGAGCACCTCGCCGCTGTCGGTGATGCGGCCGTCGGTGTAAACCATCTTCCACGCCGAACCTTGTTTCCAGTCGCTCAGCATCTGGGCGCCGAGGAAATATTGCCGCTGGAACTCCGGCTCGGTCAGTGCTTGCCAGAGTTTTTCGGGCGAAGTGCGGATGTAGGTGACATAAACGAAAATGTTGCTCATCAGTCTTCCCTTTCGAGACGTTTCTTCAAATCGCTGAGGGCGCCCAGTCGCCCCCGCTCGAATTTGCCGATCCAGCGTTCGGCGATCTCGTTGATGGGAACGGGATTCAGATAATGTTGCTTCTCGCGTCCCTTGCGGATGGTGGTGACGAGGTTTGCTTCTTCCAGGATCGCCAGATGCTTGGTCACCGCCTGGCGCGTCATGTCCATCTCACCGCACAGCGCGTTCAGCGTCTGTCCGTTCCTGGCATGAAGGCTGTCCAGCAATCGCCGGCGTGTCGGGTCGGCCAAGGCGCGAAAGACGGCATCCATGCTCATGGCTCTAATATGCAACCATTTGGTTGCATGTCAAGAGGCAGAACCCTAGCCAAGAATGCGCGGGTTGAGGTCGCTGGGAGTGGATTTCAGCGCTTGCGGCCGAACCAGAATGCGTTGGGCATGCGCTCCATGCCGATACGCTCATAGAAGCCGACGGCGTCGGGCATGGAGATCAGGCTGATGGCAACGGAAGGTCCGAGTTGCCGGCGTGCCTCATCCATCAGGCCCTTGCCGATACCCAGCCCTTGCGCCGATGCAGAAACCGCGAGCTCGGAGATATAGCAGACCCAGGAAAAGTCGGTGATGCCGCGAGCGACACCAACCAGCGGCTTGCCCGGTGCATCGATGCGCGCGGTGAGCACCAGGTCGGCACTCGTGAGCATCGCCTTCAAACGGGCATGATCATCGACGGGCCGTGTCTCGCCGAGGCCGGATTCCACCAGCACGCGGCGGAACTCGGCGGTGCCGAGGCCCGGTTCGCTGGCGTAGAGGACCTTGGATCGCGTTGTCATGTCGATAAAAGTGCACCATGGGCCGGTGATTTTGAAGCTGTTTTGTACCGATCTTGTGTTTTCGATCGACGACGGAAGTCCAAAAACAGCCGTCTTTTATTTGCCCGCGGCATTGTGTAAACCGGGCGCCAGCAATTCCCCGCAATGAGAAGAAGACGGGCAAGAACCATGGAAAAATTCACCAAGCTCACCGGTGTCGCCGCGCCGATGCCGATCGTCAATGTCGACACCGACATGATCATCCCCAAGGATTATCTCAAGACGATTAAGCGCACCGGGCTCGGCACCGGCTTGTTCGCCGAAATGCGCTACAAGGACGACGGTTCGGAAAACCCGGACTTCGTGCTCAACAAGCCAGCCTACCGCAAGGCGCAGGTCCTGGTCGCCGGCGACAATTTCGGCTGCGGTTCGAGCCGGGAACACGCGCCGTGGGCGCTGCTCGATTTCGGCATCCGCTGCGTCATCTCGACCTCGTTCGCCGACATTTTCTACAACAACTGCTTCAAGAACGGCATCTTGCCGATCACCGTCAGCCCGGAAGATCTGGAGAAGCTGATGGACGACGCCTCGCGCGGTTCCAACGCGACGCTGTCGGTCGATCTCGAGGCCAAGGAAATCCGCGGGCCGGACGGCGGCGTGGTCAAGTTCGATCTCGACGAGTTCAAGCGCCACTGCCTCTTGAACGGCCTCGACGATATCGGCCTGACCATGGAGAAGGCCGGCGCCATCGCTTCGTTCGAGAAGAAGAACGCCGAGCTGCGGCCCTGGGCCTGAGCGGTACGATGACCCGGCCGCGACAGGCCGGGTTCGTGGAGGCTGAACGGAGGGACAGTCATGACACGTTCGCTTCTTGCCGGCGCCTGCGCGCTGGCGTGGATTCTGATGACGATGGCTGGCGCGCATGCACAGACCGACACGGTGCTCGTGCCGGCTGACGATGCGCCCGGCACGGCCGCCGACCAGGGCGCGTTGAGCAATGCGGCCCTAGCCGACGATGACAAGCAGGCGCCGATCCCGTTCGAGGGCGGCCAGCTGACCATCACCCAGGAGGAAGAGTACGGGGAACGCGTGCTCGCCTTCGACGGCAGGGAACTGGCGCGCAATTACGACGTCTTCTTCGACAAGATCGTCGAGGTCGGCGGCGCCAAGGTGGCGCTGGTCGATGTCGGCGACGGCGGCAACCAGTGCGGTCCGGCCAAGGTGATCGTGTGGAAGCCGGAAGGCGGCACGATCCAGACGGTCACGGTCGAGCAGGACGAATGCGGCGCGCCGCCGGCCGCGATCTCCGACAGCGCCATCTATTTCGTGCCCTATCTGCTGCCGGGTGATTCCAAGCCGGCGCTGCAATGGTCGCCGACGGACGGACTGACGATGTCCGGTAATCTGACCTACATGCCGGAGCCGGGCACCGACTGGAAAGACGTCGATCCGTCGAAATACGACAACATCATCGACGCCTTCCACAATGAAGCGGTCTACAAACTAGCCGAGACGCTGCTCGGCAAGGACATGCCCGACATGGCGACCAGCCTTCTGGTCGGCGGCGGCACCGAGAAAACCGCCTCGGGCGCCTTCTTTGCCAGCGGCTGCGTGCCGCATGATTGCGGCGGCAATGACGGCTTCATGGCCGTCGACCCGGTCAACCATAAGCTCTATTTCGCCAGGCGCGGCGACAAGCCCGAGCCGGACGCGTGGCCAGCGGTGAGTACATGGCCGGCCGACGTCAAGGAAGCGCTGGACAAGGCGCTGGGGTCGCCGAATTAGAAATCGTTCTGCCGCGATCCTTCGCGCCCCCCTCTGTCCTGCCGGACATCTCCCCCACTTGGGGGGAGATCGGCCGTCATCGCCGCTTTCACCAAACGGCCCACGCTGAAAAAAGGAGGACACCATGCGAAAACTGATCTCCACCGGTTCGCCCTTCGAGAAGACCGCCGGCTATTCGCGCGCCGTGGTGCAGGGCGACTGGTGTTTCGTGTCCGGAACGACCGGCTACGATTATGCGACCATGTCGATGCCGGAGACCGTCGAGGCACAAACGCGCAATTGCCTGGCGACGATCGCCAAGGCGTTGCGAGATGGCGGCTTCGAAATGGCTGACGTGGTGCGGGCACATTACTATATCACCGATGCGGCTTTCGTGGATGTGGTGTTCCCGATCCTCGGCGAGGCGTTTGGCGAGATCCGGCCGGCGGCAACGATGATCGTGTGCCAGCTCAACAAGCCGGAAATGAAGATCGAGATCGAGGTGACGGCGCTGCGGCGCACAGCCTGATGCCTGTCACGGTTGCGACAACGACACGGTTAGAACGAGGATCGGCCCATGGTGAAGGTCAGACGCATCGTTGCAAACATAGACACGCAGGATATCGCGGCGGCAAAACCCTTCTATCAGGATGTGCTCGGTCTTGACGTGCTGATGGATCAAGGCTGGATTACGACCTACGGCTCGCAAGAAACAATGACCGTACAGGTCAGCTTCATGGCCCAAGGTGGCTCCGGCACGCCGGTGCCTGACCTGTCGATCGAGGTCGACGATGTCGATGCGGCGCTGGAAGCGATGAAGGCCACCGGCTTCGTCATCGAATACGGGCCGGCGGACGAACCCTGGGGTGTGCGGCGCTTCTTCGTACGCGACCCGTTCGGCAGGCTGGTCAATATCCTCTCGCATCTGTAGGCGATTTGTCTTGAGCACCGGATTTTCCCAAAACCGGTTTCCGCTTTTGGGTCCGATGCTCTGAACCGCAGGCTTGCGCGCCGGCCGCTTGGCGTTTAGCAAGGCCGCGTTCATGCGCTAAAACAATCGGGACGGTTCTCATGGCTTCGAAAAATCTTCTCCTGCTTGCCGGCGACGGCATCGGCCCCGAGGCGATGGCCGAGGTGAAGAAATTGATCGCCGCCATGAACGACAGGTTCGGCAGCGATTTCGTCACCGACGACGGGCTGGTCGGCGGCTGCGCCTATGACGCGCACGGCGCGGCGATCTCCGATGCCGACATGGCCAAGGCGATGGCCGCGGACGCGGTGCTGTTCGGCGCCGTCGGCGGGCCGAAATGGGATGCGGTGCCTTACGAGGTGCGCCCGGAGGCGGGTCTGCTGCGGCTGCGCAAGGACATGGAACTGTTCGCCAATCTTCGACCCGCCATTTGCTACCCGGCGCTGGCGGCGTCCTCCTCGCTCAAGCAGGAGGTGGTCGAGGGGCTCGATATCCTGATCGTGCGCGAGCTCACCGGCGGCGTCTATTTCGGCGAGCCGAAGCAGATCATCGACCTCGGCAACGGCCAGAAGCGCGGCATCGACACCCAAGTCTACGATACGTTCGAGATCGAGCGCATTTCGGGCGTTGCCTTCGAATTGGCGCGCACGCGCAAGAACCATGTCACCTCGATGGAAAAGCGCAATGTGATGAAATCAGGCGTGCTGTGGAATGAGGTCGTCACCCAGACGCACAAGGCCAGGTATGCCGACGTCAAGCTCGATCACATGTTGGCCGATGCCGGCGGCATGCAGCTGGTGCGCTGGCCGAAGCAGTTCGACGTCATCGTCACCGACAATCTGTTCGGCGACATGCTGTCCGACATCGCCGCCATGCTGACCGGCTCGATCGGCATGCTACCGTCGGCCTCGCTCGGCGCGCCGGATGCGAAGACAAAAAAGCGCAAGGCGCTCTACGAGCCGGTGCACGGCTCGGCGCCCGACATTGCCGGCAAGGGCATCGCCAATCCGATCGCCATGATCGCCTCCTTCGCCATGTGCATGCGCTATTCCTTCGGCATGGTCGAAGAGGCCGACCGGCTGGAAGGCGCGATCGCCGCGGTGCTCGACCAGGGCTTGCGCACCAGGGATATTCATTCGCCGGGGATGACCGAGGTCGGCACCACCGAGATGGGCGACGCGATCATCGCCAAGTTCCTGGGCTGATCCTGTGGCGGTCGACGTCCGCTGGGCGGCGACCGGGGATGCCGCGGCACTCGCCGCCATGCTTTGCGAAATGGCGGTGCATTACCGGCAGCCGCCACTCGACGCCAGCCAGGCTTTGTCGGCGGCGCAGAAATGGCTTGGCGACGAAAGCCCGGCCTATCCGCATTTTGCGCTCGCCTTGGTCGATGGTGAAGTTTGCGGGCTGGCCTCAGTTGCGATTGCGCATCCCGGCATCGATCTCGAACGGCTGCTGTTCCTCAAGGACCTATTCGTACGCGATGATGCCCGCAATGGCGGTGTCGGTCGAGCGCTGATGGCATTCCTCGCCGGCCATTGCCTGCGCGCTGGCATCGGCCGCATCGACCTGACCACCGAGGACTGGAACGAGCGTGCGCTGCGCTTCTACGACGGACTCGGCGCCGAGCGGCATGGCCAGAAAGTCTTCCTCAGGCTTTCGAGCGAGGCGCTGAAGGCGGTCGCGGCTGGTTCCTCGACACGATCTTGGAAGCCCTAAATTTGGAGATTGGCCGAAACATCTCCCTCTTCGTCATCCTAGGGCGAAGCAAAGAGCGAAGCGACGCGGCGCAGACCCCAGGATCCATGCCGTTACCCGGCGGCAAGTGCTCGGCCGACCAGACCGAGTGCTTCTTCGTGGTGGATATGAGCGCCATTCTGAACCGCTGCGTTCCTCGGCTTATGTCGCGGCATGGATCCCAGGGTCTGCGCTCCGCTTCGCGTCGCTCCGCCCTAGGATGACGAAGGCGTGGCGGCTGGCGACCCAATCGCGGAGGTACTAAGTCCCGACACCCGCCGGCACCGGACCCCACTGGTTTTCGCGCGGCTGGGTCGGGATCAACGCAAAGATCAGGATGATCACGGTGCCGAAGGTCGGGATCAGGAAAAGCAGGAAGAGCCAGCCGGTCAGGCCGATATCGTGCAGGCGACGCACGTTGAGCCCGAACCACGGCAGGGCTGTCGCCAGCAGGAAGAGGCCGGAGAGGCCGACCGTCACCGCCGGCAGTTCAGCGGTATTGCCCATGGCGTCGTCGATAAAGACACCGATGCCTATGACCACGAGCAGCGCGATCGTCCAGAACAGGCAATAGCCCCAATATTCCTTGCGGCGGGCACGGCCGGCGAAGTTGAAGTAATTCTCGGTCAGACCCAGCCAGAAATAGTTCCACAGGCCGGCGGATTCGGCCGGACCGGTTTCAGCGGAACGGCCGAAATGTTGCGGCTGACCTGCCGCTTGCGTATTGCCGGCCTGAGATGGCGCGGCGGCTGCAGGGGAGGCGTCGGCGGGCGCACTGGCAGGTTGGGCGCGGATCGAAAAAACATTGCGCGCCCGTCCGCCAGCCGGCTGGAATTCGACGGTCGTGCCTCCGGCAACCGATGCTTCGCGGCGCAAATCTTCGCGCGCCAAAATGTAGCGGTTGCCGTCCGCTCCGGTGATGAAACCGAAACCCTGGTCTTCGTCGTAATGAAGAACTTCGCCGCGCATGCCTTGCCCCCGATTGCCCCGACCCAGACTGTGCAAAGTTCCGGCAGACCGCAAGGGGGGCGTGCGGACATGGAGAGTGCCGGCTATCTACCCCGGCCGTTTCTTCGATTTCTTGTGTTTCGCCGGTCCGCCTTCGAACTTCGCCTTGGCCGGTTTCCCGGCCCAGGGCTTTGCCTCGAATGCCGGGCGCTGGTCGGCCGGTGCGCGCTTCTCGAATTTGGGCGCGTTCTGATCGAAGGTGCGCTTGCCGCGGTGCGGCTTCTTGTCGGGCCGTGGTTCCTGATAGCCGGCCCGCGACAGATCCGGTGTGCCGTCCAGCCGCTTGACCGCAATGTTGCCCTGCAGCTTGTGGTCGGGACCGATCGCAGCGAGGAAGCGCTCGGCCCAGTCCGCCGCGATCTGCACGAAGGTTTCCTCCGGCTGCATCTTGATGGCGCCGATCTCGCGCTTGGAAATGCCGGCTGTCCGGCACAGCATCGGGATCAGCCAGCGCGGCTCGGCATTCTGCCGGCGTCCGACCGACAGCGAGAACCAGACGCTGTCGCCGAAATCGTCGCGGCGGCTCGGTGCCTCGTCCCGGCGCGCAAATTTTTCGCCCGACGGCGTGAACGGCGCCACGTCGAGAAGGTCCTCCGGCGCCGAGCGGCTGGAGCGGCACATCCGCACGAAGGCGGCGGCGACCTGTTCGGGTCCGTGCTGATCGAGAAGCGCCTCAACGAAGCCGCGCTCCTCATCCTTCACAGGCTCGCTGAAGACTGGATCAGCGAGAATGCGCTCGTCGTCGCGCCGTATCACGTCGTCGGCCGAGGGCGGGCTTGCCCAGGTCGCCGCAAGGCCGGCACTTTGCAGTAGCCGCTCGGTTCGCTTGCGGGCATTATTGGGCACGATCAGCGCGCTGACGCCCTTGCGTCCCGCCCGTCCCGTTCGTCCGCTTCGGTGCAGGAGCGTCTCCGGGTTGGTCGGCAGGTCAGCGTGGATGACCAGCTCGAGGTTGGGCAGGTCGATGCCGCGCGCCGCGACGTCGGTGGCGATGCAGACCTTGGCGCGGCCGTCACGCATCGCCTGCAGCGCGTGGCTGCGCTCGTTCTGGCTAAGCTCGCCGGACAGCGCCACGACGGAAAAGTTGCGGTTGTTGAAGCGCGCCGTCAAATGGTTGACGGCGGCGCGCGTGTTGCAGAACACCAGCGCGTTCTTGGCTTCGTAAAAGCGCAGCACGTTGATGATGGCGTTTTCGCGGTCCGCCTGAGCGACGCTCAGCGCCCGGTATTCGATGTCGAGATGCTGCTTTTCCTCGCCGGAGGCCGAGATGCGCACAGCATCGTGCTGGTAGCCCTTGGCCAGCGTGGCGATGGAGCGCGGCACAGTGGCGGAAAACATCAGCGTGCGGCGATCGGCGGGTGCCGCGTCGAGGATGAATTCCAGATCCTCGCGAAAGCCGAGATCGAGCATCTCGTCGGCCTCGTCGAGCACCACTGCCTTGAGCGCCGACATGTCGAGCGAATTGCGGGTGATGTGGTCGCGCAGGCGGCCGGGCGTGCCGACGACGATATGGGCGCCACGCTCCAGCGCGCGCCGTTCGGTGCGCATGTCCATGCCGCCGACGCAGGACGCCACCGTGGCGCCGGTCAGTTCGTAGAGCCATTCCAGCTCGCGCGTTACCTGCAGGGCCAGCTCCCGCGTCGGCGCCACGGCCAGCGCCAAAGGTGCCGCGGCATGGGAAAAGCGCTCCGCGCCATCGAGAAGGGTCGGCGCCAAGGCCAGACCGAAGGCGACGGTCTTGCCGGAGCCGGTCTGGGCCGAAACCAGCGCATCGGCCTGGCCAAGCTCGAGAACCGCCTTCTGCACCGGCGTCAGCTCGACATAGCCGCGTTTTTCCAGCGCCTTTGCCAGCGCGGGAACAATAGCTTCGAAATTGGACATCTTGCTCTTTCGAAATTCGGATTCTGAATACCCGGCGACGGGTCAAATGTCGGCAAGCGCCACGGACGGGCGCCACGAGCCAGACGATGCTCGTTCGTACTTCGTTCCGCCGCCATTGTACAGGGCGGGCGGGTCGGCCTGGTTGCGATTGACTCTGGACGCAAACCGCGTAAAAGCCGGCACCGAACGGGATAGTTTTCGATGCGCGGCCTTCTGATGGCGCTCCTTGCATTCGACATCTCCGGCCCCAATGCGAACCATTGGGCCGGGCGCGTCGCTGCGTCTCCTCGTTCCAGCAAAATCACGTTGTTGCTCAAAAAAACCGGCAAAACGACCACCAAAACGGTCTGATTCCCTTGGCCTAACCACCCTCTCCCGGGTCCGGCCCGGGGGTTGAAACCCGCATCGGCCGGCGGGTTTTCTCCAGAAAACGAGCGGAGAGGGACAGGAGATTTCGATGAGTTTCAAGGTTGCGATCGTCGGCGCCACGGGCAATGTGGGCCGGGAAATGCTCAACATACTGGAAGAGCGCGGCTTTCCGGTGAGCGAGGTGGTGGCGCTGGCCTCGCGGCGCAGCCAGGGCACGGAAGTGTCGTTCGGCGACCGCACGCTGAAGGTCAGGGCGCTCGACCAATATGATTTTTCCGACACCGACATCTGCATCATGTCGGCCGGCGGCAACGTCTCCAAGGAATGGTCGCCGAAGATCGGCAAGCAGGGCTGCGTCGTCATCGATAATTCGTCGGCCTTCCGTTACGACCAGGATGTGCCGCTGATCGTTCCGGAAGTGAACCCGGATGCGATCTCGCTGTTCACGCGCAAGAACATCATTGCCAACCCGAACTGCTCGACGGCGCAGCTGGTCGTGGCGCTGAAGCCGCTGCATGACGCGGCCACCATCAAGCGCGTCGTCGTCGCCACCTACCAGTCCGTCTCCGGCGCCGGCAAGGAAGGCATGGACGAATTGTTCACGCAGACGCGCGCGGTGTTCGTCGCCGACCAGGTCGACGTCAAGAAGTTCACCAAGCGTATCGCCTTCAACGTCATCCCGCATATCGACGTCTTCCTCGACGACGGCTTCACCAAGGAAGAGTGGAAGATGGTGGCCGAGACCAAGAAAATGCTCGACCCCAAGATCAAGCTGACGGCGACCTGCGTGCGCGTGCCGGTGTTCATCGGCCATTCGGAAGCGGTCAACATCGAGTTCGAAAAGCCGATCACCGCCGATGAGGCGCGTGAGATCCTGCGCGAGGCGCCGGGCTGCCAGGTCATCGACAAGCGCGAGGACGGCGGCTACATCACGCCGCTGGAATCGGCCGGCGAGGACGCCACCTTCATCTCGCGCATCCGCGAGGACTCGACCATCGACAACGGCCTGTCGATGTGGATCGTCTCCGACAATCTGCGCAAGGGCGCGGCACTCAATGCGGTTCAGATCGCCGAGCTGCTGGTCGAGCGCGGGCTGATCCAGCCGAAGAAGAAGGCGGCATAACTTTTCGCTCACGGGCCGCATCGCCGCTTCGCGGCTGGCCCTCCGCGGGGCGCCGGATAACCGGCGGCCCGCGGTCGCGGGCTCGGCTTTAGGCCGTTAGCGCCCATATAACCCTTCGCGGGGAGAAAGTGCCCGCAGGCGGATGTGGGGCCCCGCCGGGGTGGCAAATATGCATCAAGGCGCCCGCGGCAC
>NZ_JAMYLN010000046.1:0-36910 GCF_040318035.1 Mesorhizobium sp. M1329
GCCATGGAAGAGAAGCTGCGCTTCGCCATCCGTGAAGGCGGCCGCACCGTCGGTGCCGGCATCGTCGTCACCATCAAAGAGTAATTTGGACTTAAACCGATCTGTCGCGGGCGCCGCCCGCGCCGCGCCAGAACAAGGAAGTGACGCATGAACGGACAGAATATCCGCATCCGCCTGAAGGCGTTTGATCACCGGGTGCTCGACGCCTCGACACGGGAAATCGTGTCGACCGCCAAGCGCACCGGCGCCAACGTCCGCGGCCCCATTCCGCTGCCGACGCGGATCGAAAAGTTCACGGTCAACCGGTCGCCTCACGTCGACAAGAAGAGCCGCGAGCAGTTCGAGATGCGCACGCACAAGCGTCTGCTCGACATCGTCGACCCGACCCCGCAGACGGTCGATGCTTTGATGAAGCTCGACCTGGCCGCCGGTGTCGACGTCGAGATCAAGCTCTAAGGAACCAGAGGTCAGCGGGGCGACCCGGAACTCTGAAGGAACAAGAGGCGTGGAGGGGCGACAGCCCCGACAGGGAACTCTAAAGGAATTGAACCGATGCGTTCAGGTGTGATTGCAAAGAAGGTGGGAATGACCCGCATCTACAACGATGCCGGGGAACATGTTCCCGTCACTGTTCTCCAGATGGAGAACTGCCAGGTCGTGGCGCAGCGCACGCAGGAGAAGAACGGCTATACCGCCGTCCAGCTCGGCGTTGGCCTTGCCAAGGTGAAGAACACGTCGAAGGCGATGCGCGGCCATTTCGCGACCGCTTCCGTCGAGCCGAAGGCCAAGGTTGCCGAGTTCCGCGTCTCCGCCGACAACATGATCGATGTCGGCGCCGAGATCACCGTCGAGCATTTCGTCGTCGGCCAGAAGGTCGATGTGACGGGAACCACGATCGGCAAGGGCTTCCAGGGCGTCATCAAGCGGCACCACATGGGTGGCGGCCGCGCGACGCACGGCAACTCGGTGTCGCACCGTACACACGGCTCGACCGGCCAGCGCCAGGATCCGGGCAAGGTGTTCAAGGGCAAGCATATGGCCGGCCACATGGGTGACACCCGCGTCACCACGCAGAATGTCGAGGTCGTCTCGACCGACGCCGATCGCGGCCTGATCCTGATCCGCGGTGCGGTCCCGGGTTCGAAGGGTGCATGGATCCTGGTCCGCGACGCGGCCAAGGTAGCGCTTCCGGCCAATGCGCCGAAGCCCGCCGCGATCCGCGCCGTTGCGACCGATGGTGCCGCCAAGAACGAGGCCCAGGCCACAGAGGGAGCGGAATAATGGACCTCAAGATTACAACGCTTGGCGGCAAGGACGCCGGCAAGCTGAAGCTCTCCGAAGAGATTTTCGGCCTTGATCCGCGCGAGGACATCCTGCAGCGCGTCGTGCGCTGGCAGCTTGCCAAGAAGCAGCAGGGCACCCACAAGGCCAAGGGTCGCGCGGAAATCGCCCGCACCGGCGCCAAGATGTACAAGCAGAAGGGTACCGGCCGCGCCCGTCACCATTCGGCTCGCGCTCCGCAGTTCCGCGGCGGCGGCAAGGCCCACGGCCCGGTCGTGCGCAGCCACGAGCACGATCTGCCGAAGAAGGTGCGCGCGCTCGGTCTCAAGCATGCGCTTTCGGCCAAGGCCAAGAGCGCGTCGATCATCATCATCGACGAGCTGAAGCTGACCGAGGCCAAGACCAAGGCACTGATCGCGAATTTCGCGACGCTGGGCCTGAGCAACGCCCTGGTGATCGGCGGCGCCGAGCTTGACAAGAATTTCAAGCTGGCGGCGACCAACATCCCGAACATCGACGTGCTGCCCATCCAGGGCATCAACGTCTACGACATTCTGCGCCGCGGCACGCTGGTCCTTTCGAAGGCCGCCGTCGAGGCTCTCGAGGAGCGCTTCAAATGACCGACCTTCGTCACTACGACGTGATCGTCTCGCCGGCGATCACCGAAAAGTCGACCATGGCTTCCGAGCAGAACCAGGTCGTCTTCAATGTCGCCAAGAAGGCGTCGAAGCCGGAAATCAAGGCCGCCGTCGAAGCGCTGTTCGGCGTCAAGGTGATGGCCGTGAACACGCTTGTCCGCAAGGGCAAGATCAAGCGCTTCCGCGGCACGATCGGCCGCCAGAGCGACGTCAAGAAGGCGGTTGTGACGCTGGCCGACGGCCAGTCGATCGACGTCGCGACGGGTCTCTGAGCAAGGTCGCGAGGACAGAACAATGGCACTGAAAAAATTCAACCCGGTAACGCCGAGCACCCGTCAGCTGGTCATCGTCGACCGCTCGGGCCTCTACAAGGGCAAGCCCGTCAAGGGCCTGACCGAAGGCCTGACCAAGTCGGGCGGCCGCAACAATTACGGCCGCATCACGGCCCGCTTCATCGGCGGCGGTCACAAGCGCACCTACCGTATCATCGACTTCAAGCGCCGCAAGTTCGACGTCGTCGGCACGGTCGAGCGTATCGAGTACGATCCGAACCGCACCGCCTTCATCGCGCTGATCAAGTATGACGATGGCGAGCTGTCCTACATCATCGCCCCGCAGCGTCTGGCTCCCGGCGACAAGATCGTGGCCGGTGAATCGGTCGACGTGAAGCCGGGCAACGCGATGCCGCTGGCCTCGATGCCGGTCGGCACGATCGTCCACAATATCGAGCTGAAGCCCGGCAAGGGCGCTCAGGTCGCCCGTTCGGCCGGTGGTTATGGCCAGCTCGTCGGTCGCGACCAGGGCATGGCGATCCTGCGCCTCAACTCGGGCGAGCAGCGTGTCGTCCACGGCTCCTGCATGGCCACTGTCGGTGCCGTGTCCAACCCGGACCACGGCAACATCAATGACGGCAAGGCAGGCCGCACCGTGTGGCGTGGCAAACGTCCGCACAATCGCGGCGTGACCATGAACCCGGTCGACCATCCACATGGCGGCGGCGAAGGCCGCACCTCGGGTGGCCGCCATCCGGTTTCGCCCTGGGGTAAGCCGACCAAGGGCAAGAAGACGCGGTCCAACAAGGCGACCGACAAGTTCATCCTGCGCTCGCGCCATCAGCGCAAGAGCTAAGAAGAGGTAACGCCAAGTGACTCGTTCGATTTGGAAAGGCCCCTTCATCGACGGCTACCTTCTGAAGAAGGTGGACAAGGTTCGTGAAGGTGGTCGCAATGAGGTGATCAAGATGTGGAGCCGCCGCTCCACCATCCTGCCGCAGTTCGTCGGCTTCACCTTCGGTGTTTACAACGGCCAGAAGCACGTTCCCGTCTCGGTGAACGAGGACATGGTCGGTCACAAGTTCGGTGAATTCGCTCCGACCCGGACCTATTACGGTCACGGCGCGGATAAGAAGGCGAAGAGGAAATAATCATGGGCAAGGCCAAAGCTCCGCGCAGGCTTGCTGACAACGAAGCGCGCGCCGTGTTGCGCACGATCCGTATCAGCCCGCAGAAGCTGAACCTGGTTGCCGCGCTGATCCGCGGCAAGAAGGTCGCGACAGCGCTTTCCGACCTCGAATTCTCGGCCAAGCGGATTTCCGGCACGGTCAAGAAGACGCTGGAATCGGCGATCGCCAACGCGGAAAACAACCACGACCTCGACGTCGATGCGCTGATTGTGGCGGAAGCCTATGTCGGCAAGTCGATCGTCATGAAGCGGTTCCATGCCCGTGGCCGTGGTCGCGCCAGCCGTATCGAGAAGCCGTTCTCGCACCTCACGATCGTCGTTCGTGAAGTCGAAGAAAAAGGGGAGGCCGCATAATGGGCCAGAAAGTCAATCCGATCGGTCTGCGTCTCGGCATCAACCGCACCTGGGATTCGCGCTGGTTCGCGAACACCGGCGAGTACGGCAAGCTGCTGCACGAGGATATCAAGATCCGCAAATATCTTGAGAAGGAACTCAAGCAGGCTGCGATCTCGAAGGTCGTGATCGAGCGTCCGCACAAGAAGTGCCGCGTCACCATCCATGCGGCGCGTCCGGGCCTGATCATCGGCAAGAAGGGCGCCGACATCGAGAAGCTTCGCAAGAAGCTGATGGAGATGACCAAGTCCGAGACGCATCTGAACATCGTCGAAGTGCGCAAGCCGGAGATCGACGCGACCCTGGTCGCCCAGTCGATCGCCCAGCAGCTCGAGCGCCGCATCGCGTTCCGCCGCGCCATGAAGCGCGCCGTGCAGTCGGCGATGCGCCTCGGCGCCGAAGGCATCCGCATCAACTGCGCCGGCCGTCTCGGCGGCGCCGAGATCGCGCGCATGGAATGGTATCGTGAAGGCCGCGTGCCGCTGCATACGCTGCGTGCCGACGTCGACTACGGCACGGCCGAGGCGAATACGGCCTACGGCATCTGCGGCGTCAAAGTCTGGGTGTTCAAGGGCGAGATCCTCGAGCACGACCCGATGGCTTCGGAGCGCCGCGCCACCGAGGGCGATCATGCGCATGGCGGTGGTGGTGAGCGCGAACGCGGTCGCCGTCGCGAAAACGCGTAAGACATTTAGGAATTTGGAGTTAGAACGATGCTGCAGCCAAAGCGCACAAAGTTCCGCAAGCAGTTCAAGGGCCGCATCCACGGTACCGCCAAGGGCGGCACCAACCTGGATTTCGGTGGTTTCGGGCTGAAGGCGCTTGAGCCGAACCGCGTCACCGCGCGTGAGATCGAGGCGGCCCGCCGCGCGATCACCCGCGAGATGAAGCGTGCCGGCCGCGTGTGGATCCGTATCTTCCCGGACGTGCCGGTGACGTCGAAGCCGACCGAAGTCCGCATGGGTAAGGGCAAGGGCGCGGTCGACTACTGGGCGGCACGCGTCAAGCCGGGCCGCATCATGTTCGAGATCGACGGCGTCAACGAGGAAACCGCCCGTGAGGCGCTGCGTCTCGGCGCGGCCAAGCTCTCGGTCAGGACGCGCTTCGTACAGCGCATCGCAGAATAAGGACGGGCTGATCATGAAAGCCGAAGACATCCGGACCAAGACCCAGGACCAGCTGACCGACGACCTGGCCAGCCTGAAGAAGGAGCAGTTCAACCTGCGCTTCCAGAAGGCCACCGGCCAGCTTGAGAAGACCGCGCGCGTGAGGCAGGTCCGCAAGGACATTGCGCGTATCAAGACCATCGCTGCGGAAAAGTCCGCGGCCAAGAAGGCTTAAGGACGAAAACCATGCCAAAGCGCATTCTGCAGGGCACCGTCGTCAGCGACAAGAACGAGAAGACGGTTGTCGTCAAGGTCGAACGGCGCTTCACGCATCCCGTGATGAAGAAGACCGTGCGCATGACCAAGAAGTACAAGGCGCACGACGAGAACAACGCCCACAAGGTCGGCGATCAGGTGTTCATCCAGGAATCGAAGCCGATTTCCAAGGACAAGCGCTGGGTCGTGGTGTCTTCGGACCAGGCCTGATCAGGGCCAACGAAACGAATTTTGGACAGACCGGGGAGGGGTGAGAAACCCGTCCCGTTAGAAAAGAAGAAGGCGGCCAGTCATGATTCAGATGCAAACAAACCTCGACGTCGCGGATAATTCCGGCGCCCGTCGTGTCATGTGCATCAAGGTGCTGGGCGGCTCGAAGCGGAAATACGCTTCCGTGGGCGACATCATCGTGGTGTCGATCAAGGAAGCCATCCCGCGCGGCCGCGTCAAGAAGGGCGATGTGATGAAGGCGGTCGTGGTTCGCACGGCCAAGGACATCCGCCGCCCGGACGGCAGCGTGATCCGTTTCGACAAGAACGCAGCCGTTCTCGTCGACAACAAGAAAGAGCCGATCGGCACGCGTATCTTCGGACCGGTTCCGCGCGAACTCCGCGCCAAGAACCACATGAAGATCATCTCGCTCGCGCCTGAAGTGCTGTAAGGAGCCGGACCAATGCAAAAGATTAGAAAAGGCGACAAGGTCGTCGTGCTGGCCGGCAAGGACAAGGGCCGTTCGGGCGAAGTCCTTTCGGTGCAGCCGAAGGATGACACCGCGCTGGTGCGCGGCGTCAACCTGATCCGTCGTCACCAGAAGCAGTCCCAGTCCCAAGAGGGCGGGATCATCACCAAGGAAGCGCCGATCCAGCTGTCGAACATCGCGCTGGCCGACCCCAAGGATGGCAAGCCGACCCGCGTCGGCTTCATCTTCCAGAAGGACGGCAAGAAGGTGCGCGTCGCCAAGCGCTCGGGAGAAGTCATCAATGGCTAAGGCTCAAACCAAGCAGGCAACTGCCCAGAACACGCCGCGCCTCAAGCAGGTCTACAACGAGACCATTCGCAAGGCGCTGCAGGAGCAGTTCGGCTACGAGAACGAGATGCAGGTTCCGCGCATCGACAAGATCGTTCTGAACATGGGCGTCGGCGAGGCGACCGGCGATTCGAAGAAGCCTTCGATCGCGGCGGAAGACCTTGCAATGATCGCCGGCCAGAAGGCCGTCGTCACCCGCGCCCGCAACTCGATCGCCGGCTTCAAGGTCCGCGAGAAGATGCCGATCGGCGCCAAGGTTACGCTGCGCAAGGAACGCATGTACGAGTTCCTCGATCGTCTCGTGAACATCGCACTGCCGCGCGTCCGCGACTTCCGCGGACTTAATCCGAAAAGCTTCGATGGCCGTGGCAACTATGCCATGGGCATCAAGGAACACATCGTGTTTCCGGAGATCAACTACGACAAGGTTGATCAGATCTGGGGCATGGACGTCATCGTTTGTACGACTGCGAAGACGGACGACGAAGCCAGGGCATTGCTCAAGGCCTTCAACTTCCCCTTCCGCCAGTAACGGCAGCGAGAAAAGGAAAAATCTGAAATGGCAAAGACCAGCTCAGTCGAGAAGAACAACAGGCGCCGCAAGCTTGCGGACCAGTTCGCTGCCAAGCGCAAGGTGCTCAAGGCGATCATCATGGATCAGTCCAAGCCGATGGAAGAGCGCTTCCGCGCTCAGCTGAAGCTTTCGGCGCTGCCGCGCAACTCGGCCAAGACCCGTATCCGCAACCGCTGCGAAGTCACCGGACGTCCGCGTGCCTATTATCGCAAGCTCAAAGTATCGCGTATCGCGCTTCGTGATCTCGGCAATAACGGCCAGATCCCGGGCCTGGTCAAGTCGAGCTGGTAAGGAGGACATAACATGTCATTGAGCGATCCTCTCGGCGATATGCTGACCCGCATCCGCAACGCGTATGGCCGTAAGAAGTCGAGCGTTTCGACGCCGGCCTCGCGCCTGCGCACCCGCGTCCTCGACGTGCTGAAGGCCGAAGGCTATATCCGCGACTACAGCCAGACCGACTTCGACAACGGCAAGTCCGAAATCGAGATCGAGCTGAAGTATTTCGACGGTGCGCCGGTGGTGCGCGAAATCGCCCGGGTCTCGAAGCCCGGCCGCCGCGTCTACGTTTCGGCCAAGTCGATACCCCACGTCGCCAACGGCCTCGGCATCGCCATCCTTTCGACGCCGAAGGGCGTGATGGCCGACCACGAAGCGCGTGAACAGAATGTCGGCGGGGAAATCCTCTGCCAGATCTTCTGATCTGGTATTTGACCCGCTTGGAAACAGGTTTTCGGGATCAAATCCCGAAAGCCGAGACCTGAAACAAGAGAAGTGACGAGGACAACAAAATGTCTCGTATTGGAAAGAAACCCGTTTCGCTGCCGCAGGGCGTGACCGCGACCGTCAACGGCCAGACCGTGACGGCGAAGGGTCCGAAGGGCGAGCTGAAGTTCGTGGTGAACGACGAAGTGCTGGTCAAGATGGAAGGCAGCGAGATCGCTGTCCAGCCGCGCGACCAGACCAAGACCGCCCGCTCCAAATGGGGCATGTCGCGCACGCAGATCGTCAACATCCTGCAGGGCGTCAAGGACGGCTTCGAAAAGAAGCTCGAGATCACCGGCGTCGGCTATCGCGCCGCCATGCAGGGCAAGAACCTGCAGCTGGCGCTCGGCTTCAGCCACGACGTCGTCTACGAGACGCCGCAGGGCGTGACGATTTCGGTGCCGAAGCCGACGGAAATCACCGTGACCGGCATCGACAAGCAGCAGGTCGGCCAGGTTGCCGCCGAGATCCGCGAGTATCGCAGCCCCGAGCCCTACAAGGGCAAGGGCGTTCGCTATGCTGGCGAGAAGATCGTCCGCAAGGAAGGCAAGAAGAAGTAATCTTAACGCCGCGGGGAGCGGCCGCGGGAGGCTCGTCCTACCGCATATGGTTGCCCCCGTTTTTTGAAGGCAAGGAACTGATATCATGGGCTCGAAAGAATCCACCCAACGCCGCGCCCAGCGCGTCCGCCGCCAGATCAAGAAGGTTGCCGGCGATCGTCCGCGCTTGTCGGTCCATCGCACGTCGAAGAACATCTATGTCCAGGTGATCGACGACGCCAAGGGCCACACCATCGCGGCTGCTTCGACGCTCGAGAAGGAGCTCAAGGGCTCGCTCAAGACCGGCGCCGACACCGCGGCTGCAGCCGCCATCGGCAAGCTGATCGCCGAGCGTGCCTCGAAGGCCGGCGTCAAGGAAGTCGTCTTCGACCGCGGCGCCTACATCTACCACGGCCGCGTCAAGGCGCTGGCCGAGGCTGCCCGTGAAGGTGGTCTGAGCTTCTAAAAACGAAATTCGCCCCCGGCGACCCACAGAGGCGCCGGATATCATCATCAACCGTGCTTCCGGAAAAAAACAAGGAACAGGATATGGCACAGGAACGTAGGGATGGCGGCCGCGGCCGTGATCGCGAAGAGCGCGACGACGGCATGGTCGACAAGCTCGTCCACATCAACCGTGTAGCCAAGGTCGTCAAGGGCGGCCGGCGCTTCGGCTTTGCGGCACTCGTCGTCGTCGGCGACCAGAAGGGCCGCGTCGGCTTCGGTCACGGCAAGGCTCGCGAAGTGCCGGAGGCGATCCGCAAGGCGACCGAATCGGCCAAGCGCGACATGATCTTCGTGCCGCTGCGCTCGGGCCGCACGCTGCACCATGATGTCGAGGGACGCTGGGGCGCGGGACGTGTTCTGCTGCGCGCTGCCAAGCAAGGTACCGGCATCATCGCCGGCGGCCCGATGCGCGCCGTTTTCGAGACGCTCGGCATGCATGACGTGGTCGCCAAGTCGATGGGTTCTTCGAACCCCTACAACATGGTTCGCGCCACTTTCGACGCGCTGAAGAGCCAGATGCATCCGAAGGATGTGGCTGCCGCGCGCGGCATCAAGTATTCGACCCTTCAGGCCCGCCGCGGCACCGCCGTTGCGGCTGAAGAATAGTCGACGCTGACCAGGGGATCTGACCATGGCCAAGAAAGCAACCAAGACCATCACCGTCGAGCAGATCGGTTCGCCGATCCGCCGGCCGAAGGAGCAGCGCGCAACGCTGGTCGGCCTCGGCCTCAACAAGATGCACAAGCAGCGCACGCTGGAGGATACGCCCTCGGTGCGCGGCATGATCGCTGCCGTCCAGCATCTCGTCCGCGTCGTGGACGAGGGCTGAGCCAAAGCGCAGGAGAACCCAGATGAAACTCAACGATCTGCGTGACAAGGACGGCGCGACGCATTCCAAGAAGCGTCTCGGCCGTGGCATCGGTTCCGGTTCGGGCAAGACCGCCGGTCGCGGCGTCAAGGGCCAGAAGGCGCGCTCTGGCGTCGCCGTCAACGGCTTCGAGGGTGGCCAGATGCCGCTCTACCGCCGCCTGCCGAAGCGCGGCTTCAACAATATCTTCGCCAAGAGCTTCACCGTCGTGTCGCTGGCCCGCATCCAGGCGGCGCTTGATGCCAAGAAGCTCGACGCTAAGACTGTTGTGACGGCCGAGGCGCTGGTTGCGGCCGGCGTCATCCGTCGGGTCAAGGACGGCGTGCGCATCCTTTCGGACGGCGACATCAAGGCCAAGCTTGCCTTCGACGTGGCCGGAGCCTCCAAGGCCGCGATCGAGAAGATCGAAAAAGCCGGCGGTTCGGTGAAGCTGCCTGAGAAGGCAGCCGCCGAGTAACGGCAATTTGAAGCACGTTCGGCAAAGGTGGAATTCGGTTTTGCCTTCGGTCGTGCTTTGATCCGACAGATGTGGCGGCCGCATCAACGCGGCCGCTTGCATGTTTGCAGTCCGGAGCTTATCTCGTGAGCTTCGGTGACACGCGCCGCCTGAGCTGCGGGCATCGAGCGTGACCAAGCGGAGAATCAGGCATGGCTTCGGCTGCTGAACAACTAGCCTCGAATCTGAATTTTTCGGCCTTCGCCAAAGCCGAGGATCTGAAGAAGCGCATCTGGTTCACCATCGGCGCGCTGCTCGTCTACCGCCTTGGCACCTACATCCCGCTGCCCGGCATCAATCCCGACGCTTTCGCCCAGGCCTTCTCGTCGCAAAGCAAGGGCGTGCTCGGCATGTTCAACATGTTCGCCGGCGGCGCCGTGCAGCGCATGGCGATCTTTGCCCTCGGCATCATGCCCTATATCTCGGCCTCCATCATCATGCAGCTGATGACCTCGGTCATTCCGTCGCTGGAAGCGCTGAAGAAGGAAGGCGAGCAGGGTCGCAAGATCATCAACCAGTACACGCGCTACGGCACCGTGCTTCTGGCGCTGGTTCAGGCCTACGGCATTTCGGTCGGGCTTGAGGGCGGCAACGGCATCGTCAACGATCCCGGCATGTTCTTCCGCATCTCTACCGTCGTCACGCTGGTCGGCGGCACCATGTTCCTGATGTGGCTTGGCGAGCAGATCACCGCTCGCGGCATCGGCAACGGCATTTCGCTGATCATCTTCTCCGGCATTGTCGCCGGCCTGCCGCGCGCCATCTCTGGCACGCTGGAGCTTGGCCGCACCGGCGCCCTGTCGACCGGCCTGATCCTGGCAATCATCGTGCTGGCCATCATCGTCATTGCGCTGATCGTCTTCTTCGAGCGCGCCCAGCGCCGCCTGCTGATCCAGTATCCCAAGCGCCAGGTCGGCAATCGCATGTTCCAGGGCGATACCTCGCATCTGCCGCTTAAGCTCAACACCTCCGGCGTCATTCCGCCGATCTTCGCCTCGTCGCTGCTGCTGCTGCCTGCGACCGTTGCCGGGTTCTCGCAGACCACCAATATGCCTGCATGGGCCAGCACTATCCTGGCGGCGCTCGGCCACGGCCAGCCGCTCTATATGGCCTTCTACGCGGCGATGATTGTGTTCTTCGCCTTCTTCTATACAGCGATCGTCTTCAATCCGAAGGACACCGCCGACCAGCTCAAGAAGCATTCGGGCTTCATCCCGGGCTACCGTCCGGGCGAGCGCACTGCGGATTATATCGACTATGTGCTCACCCGCATCACCGTCGTCGGCGCCATCTATCTGGTGCTGGTGTGTCTGCTGCCTGAGTTCCTGATTTCAGCGACTGGCGTACCGTTCTACCTTGGTGGCACTTCGCTCCTGATCGTGGTCAGTGTAACGCTCGATACGGTGGCGCAGATTCAGGGTCACCTGATCGCGCACCAGTATGAGGGCCTGATCAAGAAGTCGAAGCTGCGCGGGGGGAAAAAGGCCAGATGAGGTTGATATTGCTTGGACCGCCGGGGGCGGGCAAGGGGACACAAGCACTAAGACTGGTAGAACGACACGGCATCCCACAGCTTTCCACGGGTGACATGCTGCGCGCTGCTGTCCAGGCCGGCACCGAAGTCGGCAAGCGCGCCAAGGCGGTGATGGACGCTGGCGAACTGGTGTCCGACGCTATCGTCAACGCCATCGTTGCCGAGCGTATCGATCAAGCTGATTGTGCAAACGGCTTCATCCTTGACGGGTATCCCCGAACACTGGTGCAAGCGGACGCCGTTGAGGAAATGCTGTCGGATCGCGGACTGGAGCTAGACGCGGTCATCGAATTTGTCGTCGACGACAAGGCGCTGGTTGGCCGAATCGTCAAGCGCGCCGAAGAAGCCAAGGCCGCAGGCATGCCGGTGCGCAAGGACGACAGTCCAGCGGTGTTCGAAGAACGCTTGAGGGAATATTACAAGAAAACCTCGCCGCTGATCGGCTACTACTACGCCAAGGGCAAGCTCAGGGGCGTCGATGGCATGGCCGACATCGATGCGGTGACGCAGCAGATCGAGGCGGTGCTCAGGGCGACGACCCGGAAAGTTGGCCAGGCGGCCGGCTAGAGACTCGAACGATTGCGCTTGACTGGAGCGGTCCGCTGGGGTATGGCGGCCCGTCTTCCTATCAGGCATGAGGCTTGCTTGTCCGCAAGGGCAAGGCAGGCCGCTTTGAACTGGAAACTCCCGCAAGGGCCGGCCTCCACCGGACGCGGGGCAACTTGAAGCGCCGGCTCGCCCGGCCTATATGGAGAAGAGAAGAACATGGCTCGTATAGCCGGCGTCAATATTCCGACCAACAAGCGCGTCGTCATTGCGCTTCAATACATTCACGGCATTGGCAAGAAGTTCGCCCAGGAGATCGTCGACAAGGTCGGCATCCCGGCCGAGCGTCGCGTCAACCAGCTGACCGACGCGGAAGTGCTGCAGATCCGCGAGACCATCGACCGCGACTATCAGGTCGAGGGCGATCTGCGCCGCGAAGTGTCGATGAACATCAAGCGGCTCATGGACCTCGGCTGCTACCGCGGCCTGCGTCACCGCCGCTCGTTGCCGGTTCGTGGTCAGCGCACGCATACCAATGCGCGCACCCGCAAGGGCCCGGCTAAGTCGATTGCCGGAAAGAAGAAGTAATTTAGGGCAGTAAGGCAGTAGGGCAGTAAGGCAATAGGAACGGCAGACATATTCCCCTACTGCCATATTCCCCTGCTGCCTTCTCCCTGGTGGAGCCGCTGGCATTACGGCGGTGTAGAGATCAACTGAAAGGACTATCATGGCCAAGGAAGCCGCTCGTGTTCGCCGTCGCGAACGCAAGAACATTTCGTCGGGCGTTGCCCACGTCAATTCGACCTTCAACAACACGATGATCACCATCACCGACGCGCAGGGCAATTCCATTGCCTGGTCGTCGGCCGGAGCCCAGGGCTTCAAGGGATCGCGCAAGTCGACCCCGTTCGCTGCCCAGATGGCGGCCGAGGATGTTGCCAAGAAGGCCCAGGAACACGGCATGCGCATGCTCGAGGTCGAGGTCTGTGGACCCGGCTCTGGTCGTGAATCGGCGCTTCGCGCGCTGCAGGCAGCCGGCTTCACCATCACCTCGATCCGTGATGTGACGCCGATCCCGCACAATGGCTGCCGCCCGCGCAAGAAGCGCCGCGTCTAAAGAATTTACCGAACGCCGCGTGAGCGCCTCAAGGGCGCTCCTCCACGGCATTCCAGGTCGCCCGCCACGATTGGATGGTGGCGGGACAACGGAAGGAAAGCACTATGATCCAGAAAAATTGGCAAGAACTGATCAAGCCGAACAAGATCGAGTTCTCGTCGAAGAAGAAGACGCTGACCACGCTGGTCGCCGAGCCGCTCGAGCGCGGCTTCGGCCTCACCCTCGGCAACGCGCTGCGCCGCGTGCTTCTGTCTTCGCTGCGTGGCGCGGCTGTGACCGCCGTGCAGATCGATGGCGTTCTGCATGAATTCTCGTCCATCGCCGGCGTCCGCGAGGATGTGACCGACATCGTCTTGAACATCAAGGAAATCGCCATCCGTATGGAAGGCGACGGCCCCAAGCGCATGGTCGTACGCAAGCAGGGACCGGGTGCGGTTCTCGCCGGCGACATCCAGACGGTTGGCGACGTCGAGATCCTCAATCCCGACCACGTCATCTGCACGCTGGACGAAGGCGCTGAAATCCGTATGGAATTCACCGTCGACACCGGCAAGGGCTATGTGCCGGCCGACCGCAACCGCGCCGAGGACGCGCCGATCGGGCTGATCCCCGTCGATAGCCTGTATTCGCCGGTCAAGAAGGTCTCCTACAAGGTCGAGAACACCCGCGAGGGCCAGGTTCTCGACTATGACAAGCTGACCATGACCATCGAGACCGACGGTTCGATCTCGGGCGAGGACGCGGTGGCCTTCGCCGCTCGCATCCTGCAGGACCAGCTCGGCCTGTTCGTCAATTTCGACGAGCCGCAGAAGGAAGTCGCCGCCGAACAGGTTACCGAGCTTGCCTTCAACCCGGCGCTGCTCAAGAAGGTCGACGAGCTCGAGCTTTCGGTGCGTTCGGCCAACTGCCTGAAGAACGACAACATCGTCTATATCGGCGACCTGATCCAGAAGACCGAAGCCGAGATGCTGCGCACCCCGAACTTCGGCCGCAAGTCGCTGAACGAGATCAAGGAAGTCCTGGCGGCAATGGGCCTGCATCTCGGCATGGAAGTGCCGGACTGGCCGCCGGAAAACATCGAAGACCTCGCCAAGCGTTACGAAGATCAATATTGAGGCTCAGGCCTCTTGAACCCGCAATGAAGGAGAAGAGCCATGCGCCACGGATTTAGAGGCCGCCGGTTCGCCCGCAGCATCAGCCATCGCAAGTCGATGTTTGCCAACCTTGCCGTGTCGCTTATCGAGCACGAGCAGATCCTCACCACGCTGCCGAAGGCGAAGGATCTGCGGCCGATCGTCGAGAAGCTGGTGACGCTCGGCAAGCGCGGCGACCTGCATGCCCGCCGGCAGGTGATTGCCCAGATCGGCAATGAAGGCGTCGTCAAGCGTCTGTTCGATACCATCGCGCCACGTTATGCCACCCGCAACGGCGGCTATCTGCGCATCATGAAGGCCGGCTTCCGCCATGGTGACAATGCCGCAATGGCCGTCATCGAATTCGTCGACCGCGACACCTCGGCCAAGGGCGCCGGCGACCGCGCCCGCATCGAGGCCGAAGGCACCGAAGAGGAAGCCGCAGCTGCATAAGCTTCGGTTTTTCTGTGAAGTTCAAAGGGGCCTGCGGGCCCCTTTTCTGTTTCCGAAGGTGCCGGGCAGGGCTGGTAGGGGTTTTGTCACCGGTTTTTGCGGCGACTACCCAAAATAATCGGATTTCAGCGGCTTAGCCTTTCATTTTGCACAATCGTCAGGACAATGGCGCCCGACTTGGAGGATTCGGAATGCGCGTTAAACGGCTGTCCCTTGTTCTGATCTGCGCCTTGATGGCGTTGGCCATCGTCCCGGCGGCCAGGCACGCGCTGGCGGAGGAGACCAAGCCAGATCCTGGTCTGTCCGACGTACTGACCGATCTGCTGCATGGCGTCGAAGGCGAAAACGCCACTTCTGGCCCCGACAAGCGCGTGCCGTTCGGCCGCGAGGAGGTACAGCTGTCCTTCGCGCCGCTGGTCAAGCAGACGGCCCCGGCCGTGGTCAATGTCTACGCCTCGCAGACCGCCAAGGTGACGTCGCCCTTCGACGGCGATCCGTTCTTCGAGGAGTTCTTCGGGCGCTCGCAGCCGCGCGCGCAGTCTTCGCTCGGTTCGGGGGTGCTGGTCGATCCCACCGGCGTCGTGGTCACCAATTTCCATGTCGTCAAGGACGCTGACCAGGTCAAGGTCGCGACCGCCGACGGGCGCGAATTCGACAGCAAGGTGCTGCTCAAGGATGAGACGCTCGACCTCGCCGTGCTCAAGATTTCTTCTGACAAGCCGTTCCCGGTGATCGCCATCGGCGATTCCGACGCGCTCGAGGTCGGCGACCTGGTGCTGGCGATCGGCAATCCGTTCGGGGTCGGCCAGACCACCACCAGCGGCATCATTTCGGCGGTGGCGCGCAGCCATATCGGCGTCTCCGATTCCAGCTTCTTCATCCAGACCGACGCCGCCATCAACCCCGGCAATTCCGGGGGCGCGCTGGTCAACATGGGAGGGCAGCTGATCGGCATCAACACGGCGATCTATAGCCGTAGCGGCGGCTCGATCGGCATCGGCTTTGCTATCCCTTCGAACATGGTCCGCGCTTTCGCCGATGCTGCTAAGGCCGGGCTCGACTTCTTCGAGCGGCCGTATGCCGGCGCTGAGTTCGAGGCGGTGACGCCGCAGATTGCCGAATCGCTCGGCATGGACAAACCGACCGGTGCGCTGGTTTCTTCGGTCGAAGAGGCGGGACCCGCCGCCAAGGCAGGGCTCAAGCCTGGCGACGTGGTGCTGTCGCTCAATGGCAAGCCGGTCGAGAGCGTCGGGGCGCTGGACTACCGGATGGCGACGCTGTCGATTGGTACGAATGCCAGCTTCGGCGTTCTGAGCAAGGGTCAGCAAGCGACGATGGACATCGCTCTGGAACGGCCGCCCGAGGGCGCCAAGGCTGCGGAACTCACATTGCGCGGCCGCAGCCCGTTTTCCGGTGCCAAGGTTGCTGAACTGTCGCCACGGCTTGCGCAACGGCTCGGTCTGCGCACCGATGTCAAGGGCGTCACCGTGGTCGACATCAACCGCGATTCGCCCGCTGCCGATTTTGGATTCCAGCCGGGCGACATCGTGCGTGAGGTCAATGGCCTGACGATCGACAAGGCGGCGACCCTGGAACAGGTAGCCCAGCAGGATACGCGCTGGTGGCGCTTTACCGTCGAGCGCGGCGGGCAGATACTGCGCCAGGTATTGCGTTACTGAGCCCGACCGTCAGCATGATCGGGCTCCAGGCAGAAGAAGTTGCATGGCCGATCTGTTCAGTGTCGATGAACCGGAAAAGACGCCGCCCGGAAGGCCGCTGGCCGACCGTCTGCGCCCGAAGAACCTCGGCGAGGTCGTCGGCCAGGAGCATCTGACCGGACCCGACGGCGCGCTGACGCGGCTGATCGGCTCCGGCTCGCTCGGCTCGATGATCTTCTGGGGGCCGCCCGGTACCGGCAAGACCACGGTCGCACGGCTGCTTGCCGGCGAGACAAGCCTCGCCTTCGAACAGATCTCGGCGGTGTTTTCCGGCGTTGCCGACCTGAAGAAAGTGTTCGAGGCAGCGAAGCTGCGCCGCTCCAACGGCCGCCAGACACTGCTGTTCGTCGACGAGATCCATCGCTTCAACCGCGCCCAGCAGGACAGTTTTCTGCCCGTGATGGAAGACGGCACCGTCGTCCTGGTCGGCGCCACTACCGAGAACCCGTCCTTCGAGCTTAACGCCGCGCTGTTGTCTCGTGCGCGTGTGCTGGTCTTTCACTCGCTCGGCGAGGACAGCATCGCCAAGCTGCTGGCGCGGGCCGAGGAGGCAGAGGGTAGGGCGCTGCCGCTCGATGATGAGGCGCGGGCGATGCTCATCCGGATGAGCGACGGCGACGGCCGAGCGGCACTGACGCTCGCCGAAGAGGTCTGGCGCGCAGCGAAATCAAAGGAGGTGTTCGGCGCCGAGGCTTTGCAGCGCATCGTCCAGCGCCGCGCGCCGATCTACGACAAGGGCCAGGACGGCCATTACAATTTGATCTCCGCCTTGCACAAATCGGTGCGCGGCTCCGACCCCGACGCGGCACTCTACTATCTCGCCCGCATGTTCGACGCAGGCGAAGATCCGCTTTATCTCGGGCGCCGGCTGGTGCGCATGGCGATGGAGGATATCGGGCTGGCCGACCCGCAGGCGCTCGTCGTCGCAAACGCCGCCAAGGACGCCTATGACTATCTGGGCTCGCCCGAGGGCGAACTGGCCTTCGCCGAGGCGACCGTCTATCTCGCCACCGCGCCGAAATCCAATGCGGTCTACACCGCGTTCAAGGCCGCCACACAGGCAGCGAAGGAATTCGGTTCGCTGCTGCCGCCCAAGCACATTCTCAATGCGCCGACCAAGCTGATGAAACAGGAAGATTACGGCGCCGGCTATCGCTACGACCACGACGAGCCCGACGCTTTTTCCGGCCAGGACTATTTTCCGGAGAAGATGGGAAGGCAGACATTCTACGACCCGCCAGAGCGCGGCTTCGAGCGCGATATCCGGAAGCGGCTGGATTATTGGGCGAAGCTGCGTAGCGAGCGGGAAAAGTAGCTGCCGACCGCACAGTGGTGTGATCGCCGTTGTCTGGCGGGATAAAAAACCCTATCAAGATGCGCCTTCGGCCGGCGGACAGGCCAGAAACGTACCGACGATATTCAGAACGGAATCGCGCCTGGCGCGTGGAAAAATGACAAAAAAATCTCGCAAGACCCTTCGGAAGTTCGCCATAGCGATCCCGCTGCTGGCGCTCGGCTTCTATTTCATTCCCATCCTGACGACAATTTTCATTGTCCTCGGCCTGGTCGACGTGTTGCGCAACGACAACAAGAACTGGGCCCTGTTCACTGGTTATTTCCTCGGCAACGGCATCTTCACCTGGCTGCTTTCGCCCTTCAATCTGCTGGTCGATCTGCTGTGCTACAGAAACCGCGGTGTCTGGAAACTGGACCAGTTTCCTCCGGACTATGAGCGTGAGGTCAACGAGGTTCTGGACGTCTTCAAAGCGCGCAAGGACGAGATCATCGCCGATATCGACGCCAATTTCGGCAGCGGCCGGCGCGGCATGTATGTCTATCAGTGGTACGGCAAGCACAAGATCGACAACGTCGCCGAATTCAACAAGGATTTCAAATATATCAAGACCATCGCCGTGTCGGTGTTCAGGGGCAAGGAATCGACCTCCTGGCATTTCGGACCGCTGCGGCTCAGCCTGCGCATTCTCTACAATCTTCTCCCGGTGAAGGGCGAGGTTTTCGTCGAGTGCAACAACGCCAGGAACTACTGGCACGACAATCCGCTCTATATTTTCGACGACACGCTGCTGCACCGCTCGGTCAACGAATATGATGGGCGCCGCTACTGCGTGTTCATGGACATCATCCGGCCATCGCCATTCCCCGGCCTGATCGCCGCTCTTCTCGCCATCGTTTCGGTCAGCGTCGAGCGCATCAATACCATGTTCTACAAGAACTGGAAGATGATCGGCTCCAGCAAGCCGAAGAAGGCCGGAGCCGCCTGACACCGTGGTGTGACCGGCGCGAGGAAGCACGATGTATCATCTGTTGCTTGTCTGCCTTGGTGGCGCGATCGGTGCAATGGCCCGCTTCTTCCTGTCCGGCTTCGTCGCCCGCCGGGTCGGCGAGACCTTTCCCTGGGGCACGATGGCCGTCAACGTCTCGGGAGCGTTTGCAATCGGTGTCGTTGCGCATGCGGTGGCGCGCGACGGCATGCCCGCCATCTGGGCCTTTACCGTCACCGGCGGCCTCGGCTGCTACACCACGGTCTCCTCCTTCAGCCTGCAGACGCTGGCGCTGGCGCGCGACGGCGAATGGCTGCGCGCCGGCGGAAATGTGCTGCTTTCGGTTTTCCTGAGCCTCGGCGGCGTGACGCTGGGCTTTGCCGCGGGAAGTCTTCTGACTGGCAGCGGCGCGCCGTGAGCGGCCCGCGGAAGCTCCGCCCCGACGGGATGGCGAGGCATGCGGCGCACCTCATTGGCTGGCGCAGAAGGAACCAGACGGTTCGGCTCTATGCGACCGTGGCCGCAGGCAGCATGATCGGCGGCGTGCTGCGGGCGCTTGCCTCATTGGCGAGCACCGCCTTGTGGGGCACTGGATTTCCCTTCGGCACGCTCCTCGTGAACATCGTCGGCTCATTCCTCATCGGCTTCTACGCGACATTGACGGGACCGGATGGTCGCGTCTTCGCCGATCCGCTGCAGCGTCAATTCTTCATGGCCGGCTTCTGTGGCGGCCTGACGACCTTCTCCGCTTTCAGCCTTGAAACACTCACCCTCGCGCAAGGCGGGAGGCTTGTGGCGGCGGGACTCAATATCGCGATCTCCGTGGTGGCCTGGCTTGCCGCCGTCTGGCTTGGCCACATCTTTGCAGTTCGCCTCAACCGGCTGAGAGGGTCCAGGCAATGAAGATACCGACACAGGCACAATTGCTGCGCATATTTATCGGCGAAAACGACAAGGCAGATGGCCGTCCGCTGTATGAGGTCATCGTGCTGAGGGCCCGCGAAATGCAGATCGCCGGCGCGACCGTCCTGCGCGGCGCGATGGGGTTCGGCCATTCCAGCCGGCTTCACACCACGAAGATCCTCCGGCTGTCGGAGGATCTGCCACTCGTCATCGAGATCGTCGATGACGAGGAAAAATTGGCCGCTTTCCTGCCCGTGCTTGAAACAATCATGACAAGTGGTTTGATTACGCTGGAGAAAGTTCAGGTTCTGCAATATGGAACCGACAACGAATAACCGAGTGAGATTGCGGGTGCCGGCGAATGCCGTTGCATGCCTGCGAAACGGCGATTGGAATCATGGCAGGCGTTGAACAGATCACAGTGGACGCCGGCGAGGCGGGCATGCGTCTCGACCGCTGGTTCAAGAGCCATTTCCCCGGTCTCGGTTTCGGTCATCTGCAGAAGCTGCTGCGCTCCGGCCAGATCCGCGTCGACGGCGGCAGGGTGAAGGCCGATACCCGCGTCGAAGCCGGCCAGACCGTCCGAGTGCCGCCGCTCGAAGTCGACAAGAAAGGCGAAAGCCCGCTCACCGGTCATTCGATCCGCAACCAGGGCGACGCCGACGTTTTGGCCAAGATGCTGATCCATGAGGACCCGAAGGTCTTCGTCTTCAACAAGCCGGCCGGCCTGGCGGTCCAGGGCGGCTCTGGGGTCACCCGCAACGTCGACGACATGCTCGAAGCCTGGCGCAACCAGAAGGGCGAGAAGCCGCGTCTGGTGCACCGGCTCGACCGCGACACGTCGGGTGTGCTGGTTGTCGCTCGTACAAGGCTCGCCGCCATGAAGCTCGCCGAAGCGTTCCGGGCGCGTGAGACGAAGAAAACCTACTGGGCGCTGGTCAAGGGTGTGCCGCCGAAGCGCGAGGACAAGATCTCGACCTGGCTGATCAAGGAACCGACGCCCGACGGCGATCGCGTGCGCATCGCCAAGCATGGCGAAAAGGGCGCCGACCACGCCGTGTCCTATTACCGCATCGTCGAGCAGGCGGCGCAGACCCTGTCCTGGCTGGAGATGGAACCCTATACCGGACGCACCCATCAGCTCCGCGTCCATGCCGCCCATATCGGTTGCCCGATCATCGGCGACCCCAAATATTTCGAGGCCGACACCAATTGGGATTTTCCAGGCGGCATGCAGAACCGCCTGCATCTGCACGCGCGCCGCATTATCATCCCGCATCCCGATAAGGGCTTTGTCGACGTCACCGCACCGATGCCGCCGCACATGCGTCAGAGCTGGAACCTGCTCGGCTTTGACGAGCAGAGTGCCGAGGACTAGCGCTGGTGGGCGTCGCCACAGAAACCCTCGACCGCCGTGACGCGGTCGATCTGGCGGCAGCCGCCATCATGGTCGGGCTGACGTTTTCCTGGGGGCTCAACTACGTCGCTGCCAAGATCTCGTATGCGGGCTACGACCCTGTTTTCCTGTCCATCGCCCGCTCGATGATCGGCGGCCTGTGTGTTTTCGGCTGGTGCCGCTGGCGCGGCATTGCGCTGTTCACGCCCGACAAGACCCTCGTCGCCGGCATTCTGGCGGGCGCGCTTTTCGGTCTCGAGTTCCTGTTTCTCTATGTCGGGCTCGAGCACACTACCGTTGTGCGCAACACCTTGCTGGTCAACACCATGCCCTTCTGGATGCTGGTGGGCGGCCATTTCCTGCTGGGCGAAAGCATCACGGCACGCAAGCTCGTTGGTCTTCTGCTCGCTTTCGCCGGACTGGTCGCGGTGTTTTCCGACAAACTGAGCGCCAATGGCGGCGCAACATTGAGCGGCGATTTGCTCAGTCTCGGCGCCGGCACTCTGTGGGCCGTGACCAATATCGTCATCAAGCGGTCGAAGCTGGTGACGGCCAGCGCCGAAAAGCTGCTGCTCTATCAACTGGCCGGGGCCGCCGTCGTCGGCATTTTGGTGATGCCTTTTGCCGGACCGCCCGTCCGCAGCTTTGCCCTTCTGCCAACCTTGGCTCTGCTGTTCCAGGCCGTCTACGTTGTCGCGTTCACCTATGTGCTATGGTTCTGGCTGCTGCGGCGCTACCCGGCATCTGGACTGTCGAGCTTCACCTTCCTGTCGCCGGTGTTTGGTGTGCTGTGCGGCGCCGTGTTCTTGAACGAGCCGCTGACCGTTCGTATCTTCCTGGCACTCGCCCTGATCGCCGCCGGACTCATCATCGTCAACCGGCCGGCCCGAAAACAAAGCCCCGGATGAGCATGCGCGATATATTGAACGACCTCGAAGCTGGAAAACAGCTCTCTGATCCGGACCCGGTGCGTCGCGCCCAGATCCAGATGAAGACGCCGCTGCCGAAGCGCTTCTACAAGATCGTCGCGGTAGCACCGGTCGAAGACGGTTTTGCCGTCCATCTCGATGGCAAGCCGGTCCGCACGCCGGCCAAGGCGCTGCTGGCGCTGCCGACCGAAAAAGCGGCTGCTCTCGTTGCCGAGGAATTCGCCGCACAGGAGGAGACCATCGACCCGGTGACGATGCCGGTGATGCGTCTGGTCAATACGGCAATCGATGGCGTCGCCAGTGATCCCCAGGCGGTGCTGGAGGACATCCTGCGCTTCGCCTCATCCGATCTGCTCTGCTACCGCGCCGATACGCCCCAAGGGCTGGTCGACCGGCAGAACGAGCATTGGGATCCGGTCATCGACTGGGTGCGCAGCGCGCTCGGCGCCCGGTTCCATCTTGCCGAAGGCGTGATCCATGTCGAACAGCCGCGCGAGAGTATCGCGCTGCTTGGCCAGCATCTTGCCCAACGTGCCGATCCGCTGCGCCTTGCCGCCATCCACGTCATGACGTCGCTGACCGGATCGGCGCTGCTGGCGCTGGCCGTCGACTTCGGCGAGCTCGGCGGCGAGGCGGCCTGGGCTGCCGGTCATGTCGACGAGGACTGGCAGGCCGAGCAATGGGGCCATGATGCCGAGGCCGTCGCGCGCCGAGCGGCCCGCAACCGCGACATGATGGCGGCGGTCAAGCTGCTCGAAGCTCTCAAAGGCTGACGGCACCGTCGTTTCTATTTCGCACTGCACATTAGACCAAAGTCATAATCCCAAAGACGGTCTGCCTCTGGACGGCGCTTTCTGTCATTTTTTGCACCGGTGGCTGCACTGAGTCTGCGTTGCGAGGAAACGCGGACGATGACCCGCAGCATCGAGGGCTGACGGAATCACACGGGAGGATACGCTCATGGCAATGGCATCGACCGCCGGCAAAACAAGCCGCGGCATGACGCGCGAGGAGAAGAAGGTCATCTTCGCTTCCTCGCTCGGCACCGTTTTTGAATGGTACGATTTTTATCTCTACGGCTCGCTGGCAGTGTTCATTGGTTCGACTTTTTTCAGCCCAACCATCCCGGAAGCGACGCGCAATATCTTCGCGCTGCTGGCTTTCGCTGCTGGCTTCCTCGTGCGTCCGTTCGGCGCATTGCTGTTCGGCCGCATCGGCGACCTTGTCGGCCGTAAATACACCTTCCTTGTCACCATGACGATCATGGGCCTGTCGACCTTCCTGGTCGGCTTGCTGCCTGGCTATGCGACTTTGGGCATCGCCGCTCCCGTGATCCTGATCATCTTGCGCATGTTGCAAGGCCTGGCGCTCGGTGGCGAGTATGGCGGTGCCGCCACCTATGTCGCCGAACATGCACCCGACGATCGCCGCGGCTACTACACGTCGTGGATACAGACGACGGCAACGCTCGGCCTGTTCCTGTCGCTGATCGTCATCCTAATCGTCCAGGGGTCGATGACCAAGGAAACCTATGCCGCCTGGGGCTGGCGCATTCCGTTCATCGTTTCCTTCCTCCTCCTCGGCATTTCGATCTGGATCCGGCTGTCGCTTTCTGAATCGCCGACCTTCCAGCGCATGAAGGACGAAGGCAAAGGCTCCAAGGCGCCGCTGTCAGAAGCCTTCGGTCAGTGGAAGAACGCCAAGATCGCGCTGCTGGCGCTGCTCGGCCTCACAGCCGGTCAGGCCGTCGTTTGGTACAATGGCCAGTTCTACGCGCTGTTCTTCTTGCAGAACGTGCTCAAGGTCGATCCGCAATCGGTCAACATCATGATCGCGATTGCTCTGGCTGTTGGCTCGATCTTCTTCGTCGTGTTCGGCTGGCTCTCCGACAAGATCGGCCGCAAGCCGATTATCATGGCTGGCCTTGCACTGGCGATCGTCTGCACATTCCCGTTGTTCAAGGCGCTGACCTGGGCAGCCAACCCGGCGCTCGCCACCGCGCAGCAGAACACCCGTGCGACGGTGACCGCGGCACCGGGAGACTGCAAGTTCCAGTTCAACCCGGTGGGCACGGCGAAGTTCACCACGTCCTGCGATATCGCCACCTCGTTTCTGACCAAGAACTCGGTACCTTATGACGTTGTGGCCACGGCAGCGCCCGGCAGTGCTGCGTCGGTCAAAATCGGCAATGAGACGGTTGAATCGTATGACGCGACTGCAGCCGGCGATCAAGCCAAGGCCAAGGACGCTGTTTTCGCCAAGGCGGTAAACACGGCGCTTCAGGACGGCGGCTATCCGCTGAAGCGGGCAGCGGCCAAGGTGCCGGACCAGAAGCTCGAGGCGTTCATTGCGGCCAATCCCGAGCTGAAGCTCGATGCGACGGCCATTCGCGCCGGAGACAAGGCGACGGTTCCGACCGAGCAGGCGATCAAAGACAAGCTGCTGACTGCCGATGAGGCTGCGGGAGCTCCCGAAGTCACCGTCTACACCATACCGGGCGGCGGGCCTTTCGCCATGTTTGCCGACCCGGCGGCGGTCAACTGGCCGATGACGATTGCCATCCTGTTCATCCTCGTCGTCTTCGTGACGATGGTCTACGGGCCGATTGCCGCGATCTTGGTCGAGATGTTCCCGACCCGCATCCGCTACACCGGCATGTCGCTGCCCTATCACATCGGCAATGGCTGGTTCGGCGGGCTGCTGCCGGCGACGGTGTTCGCGCTCAGCGCCTACAAGGGCGATATCTACTACGGTCTCTGGTACCCAGTGGTGATCGCGGCGATGTCGCTGATCATCGGCATGATCTTTGTCAGGGATACGCTCGGAACGGACCTGCACACCAAGCAGTAGCCGGCCTGTCCCGGTTCAAAGCAAAGCCCGGCGCGAGTGATCGCGCCGGGCTTTTTCAAATTATCGAGTGCATGGAAGGCAAGGGCTTAGCTCTTCCGATCCTGGTTCGCTTCCTCGATCGCTGCTTCATGATACCAGGCACTTCCGAAATCCGTGCGGTTGCGCAACGAAGCAAGTTCTGCCGCGAACTTAGCCTTTCCGCTTAAATTTGAGGCAGACGCGCGCGCTGCCACCGGGAACATCAGGATTTTGGCCGACTGACGAGTGGAAGTGATTTCCATTGTCGGTTTCCTTTCTTCGGCACAACCTTGCCGATTCAACCTTCCCTCAAGATAGGTTCCGCAATCGAATTAGGCAACATGATTATAAAAAGATCAGTAGATGCACATTATTTATGCAAACTATGCTTGTGAGCGATCCGGGCGCACCATTGCAGCTGCCCAGCAATTTTGCGCCGATGCGACCTCACTTTTGCCGCACCGTTCGCCAGCCAGAATGGCACACGAATTGCATTTTATTAATTCGGCAGGTCGGCTGCTGGATAGGCCGGCTCGCCCCGGCGCCATCCAGGGTTCGGTGATCAAGCAACGAGAGGCTAGAATGACGAAATACAAGCTCGAGTACATTTGGCTCGATGGATACACCCCGGTTCCCAATCTTCGCGGAAAGACGCAGGTCAAGGACTATGCCGAGTTTCCGACACTCGACCAGCTTCCGCTGTGGGGCTTCGACGGTTCTTCGACCATGCAGGCCGAGGGCCACAGCTCCGACTGCGTTTTGAAGCCGGTCGCCGTCTATCCGGATCCCGCCCGCACCAATGGCGCGCTCGTCATGTGTGAGGTCATGATGCCGGACGGCGTGACGCCGCATGCGTCCAACAAGCGCGCCACCATTCTCGACGACGAGGGCGCCTGGTTCGGCTTCGAGCAGGAATATTTCTTCTACAAGGACGGCCGTCCGCTCGGCTTCCCCGAGAGTGGCTATCCGGCGCCGCAAGGCCCGTACTACACCGGCGTCGGCTACAGCAATGTCGGCTCCGTCGCCAGGCAGATCGTCGAGGAGCATCTCGACCTTTGCCTTGCCGCCGGCATCAACCATGAAGGCATCAACGCCGAGGTGGCCAAAGGCCAGTGGGAATTCCAGATCTTCGGCAAGGGCTCCAAGAAAGCCGCCGACCAGATGTGGATGGCGCGCTATCTGTTGCAGCGCCTGACCGAGAAGTACGGCATCGACATCGAATATCACTGCAAGCCGCTCGGCGACACCGATTGGAACGGCTCCGGCATGCATGCCAACTTCTCGACCGCCTATATGCGCGAAGTCGGCGGCAAGGGCTATTTCGAGGCGCTGATGGCAGCCTTCGACAAAAACCTGATGGATCACATCGCCGTCTATGGGCCGGACAACGACAAGCGTTTGACCGGCAAGCACGAGACCGCGCCGTGGAACAGGTTCAGCTACGGCATCGCCGACCGCGGCGCTTCGATCCGCGTGCCGCATTCCTTCATCAACAACGGCTACAAGGGCTATCTCGAGGATCGCCGTCCGAACTCGCAGGGCGACCCCTACCAGATCGCCTCGCAGATATTGAAGACGATCGCCTCCGTCCCGACCAGCGCCGAGGTTTCGGCCGCGGCTTGAGAATGCGTTCACGGCGCGGACCTCGGGTGTCTGCGCCGTGAGCTTCTTTCCCATCGCCATCGCATAGAAAAAACCCCGGCGTCTCCGCCGGGGTTTTTCTATGTGACTATAAGGTTCCGGATCACACCGAGTAATACATATCGTACTCGACCGGATGTGGGGTCATTTCGAAGCGCATCACCTCGGCCATCTTGAGCTCGATATAGCTGTCGATCTGGTCGTCGTCGAAAACGCCGCCGGCCTTAAGGAAGCCGCGGTCCTTATCGAGGCTCTGCAGGGCTTCGCGCAGCGAGCCGCAGACGGTCGGGATCTTCTTCAATTCCTTCGGCGGCAGGTCGTAGAGATCCTTGTCCATCGGCTGTCCCGGGTGGATCTTGTTCTTGATGCCGTCGAGGCCGGCCATCAGCATGGCGGCGAAGGCAAGATAGGGGTTCGCGCCGGGATCGGGGAAGCGGACCTCGACGCGCTTGGATTTCGGCGACGAGCCGAACGGAATGCGGCACGATGCCGAGCGGTTGCGTGCCGAATAGGCGAGCAGCACCGGCGCTTCATAGCCCGGCACCAGGCGCTTGTAGGAATTGGTCAGCGGGTTGGTGAAGGCGTTGATCGCCTTGGCATGTTTGATGATACCACCGATGTAGAACAGGCAGCTCTCGGACAGCCCGGCATATTCGTTGCCCGCGAAAGTCGGCTTGCCTTCCTTCCAGATCGACTGGTGGACGTGCATGCCCGAGCCGTTGTCGCCGAACACCGGCTTCGGCATGAAAGTGGCCGTCTTGCCGTACGCGTTGGCGACCTGGTGCACGACATATTTGTAGATCAGCATCTTGTCGGCGTTGCGGACCAGCGTGTCGAACTTGATGCCGAGCTCGTGCTGGGCGGCGGCCACTTCGTGGTGGTGCTTTTCAACGCGCACGCCCATTTCTGCGAGCACGGTGAGCATTTCCGAGCGCATGTCCTGTGCCGAATCGATCGGCGGCACCGGGAAATAGCCGCCCTTGATGCGCGGCCGGTGACCGAGATTGCCGGTCTCGTAGTCGGTGTCGTCATTGGACGGCAGTTCGGTGGAATCCAGCCTGAAGCCGGTGTTGTAGGGATCGGCCTTGTACTTGACGTCGTCGAACACAAAGAACTCGGCTTCAGGACCGACGAAGATCTGGTCGCCGATGCCTTCGGCCTTCATGTAGGCCTCGGCCTTCTTGGCGGTGCCGCGCGGGTCGCGGTTGTAGGATTCTCCCGAGATCGGATCGAGAATGTCGCACAGGATGACCATGGTCGACTGGGCGAAGAACGGGTCCATATGCACCGTATCCGCATCTGGCATCAGCACCATGTCGGACTCGTTGATTGCCTTCCAGCCGGCGATCGAGGAACCGTCGAACATGACGCCATCGGCAAACATGTCTTCCTCGACCTCGACGACATCCATCGTAACGTGCTGCAGTTTGCCCTTCGGATCGGTGAAGCGCAGATCAACGAACTTCACGTCGTTGTCTTTGATCTGCTTCATGATGTCT
Organism: Mesorhizobium sp. M1329; assembly: GCF_040318035.1. Classification (NCBI taxonomy): domain Bacteria; kingdom Pseudomonadati; phylum Pseudomonadota; class Alphaproteobacteria; order Hyphomicrobiales; family Phyllobacteriaceae; genus Mesorhizobium; species Mesorhizobium sp. M1329. The sequence continues at coordinate 27,951 of NZ_JAMYLN010000046.1, forward strand.
TTGGCTGTCGTCATGTCCCTGCTTCCCTATGTGATGACGTTTGAACGTGGCCTTTTAACGGGAAAATTCAGACGGCGTCCATGCCGGTTTCGCCGGTGCGGATGCGCACCACTTCCTCGATGTTCGAGACGAAGATCTTGCCGTCGCCGATACGGCCGGTCTGGGCCGCCTTGCGGATGGCTTCGATCGCGGCTTCGACCGCATCGTCGCCGAGCACGACTTCGATTTTTACCTTCGGCAGGAAGTCGACGACATATTCGGCGCCGCGATAAAGCTCGGTATGGCCCTTCTGGCGGCCAAACCCTTTGGCCTCGGTAACGGTGATGCCTTGCAGTCCGGCCTCCTGAAGCGCTTCCTTCACTTCGTCTAGCTTGAACGGCTTGATGATCGCTTCGATCTTTTTCATGTAAAAGTGGCCTCCACTGCCAAAAAAGACGGGTTGTGAGCCCCGCTTGCGCCTCAATCAAGCACGAACTGTGCCAATTGATGGGGTGCCGGGTGGGCTCACATGATTTGGATACCATGCTGCGCGGGAATGTGCATTCGCGTCATTCCCTGCGTCGGATGCGCCATGAACGCCGCGAGCCTACACACCGCTGGCCCCGTCGTCCGCACAAAAAATGGGCAGATCGGATATTTCATGGGCAGCTGTGGACCTGCGACTCGCCGCTCCGGGCATTGCCAATGTGTTTCACAACCTTCGTAGTTTGCGTCGGATCAAAAACTGGACAATGCTTCGGCAGATGATGTGCATGTCGCCTGATATTCCATGAGCAACGAACTTTTGTCTCCGGCGGAGATGGCCGAGGCCGATCGGCTGGCGATCGCGGCCGGGCCACTCGATGGCTTCGGCCTCATGCGGCGCGCCGGCGAAGCGGTTGCTGCCGTGGTCCTGGCCCGCTATCCCCAAGCGAGGCGCGTCCATGTCCTGTGCGGCCCCGGCAACAATGGCGGCGATGGTTATGTCGTGGCGCAGCTGCTGGCCGAGGCGGGCCTCAATGTAGCGGTTTGGGCGGAAGGCAAGCAAAAACCCGGAAGCGACGCGGCGCTGGCTTCCGAGGCCTGCAACCTGCCGGTGAACCATCTGAATGATTTTCATCCTACGGCAGGCGAGGTTGTCGTCGACGCGCTTTATGGGGCCGGACTCTCGAAGAACCTTTCTCCTTACGCTCAGGCTGCTTCTGGGATTAGCGGAGCGGAGCAAGTGCCAGTCGTGTCGATCGATTTGCCCTCGGGCGTATCGGGCGAGACTGGGCAGATGAGTGGGTATTTCGCCGCCGCTGTGACGGTGACTTTCGTGCGAAAAAAGCCCGGCCATCTTCTAATGCCGGGGCGCAGCGTGTGCGGCGAGATCATCGTCGCCGATATCGGCATTCCGGATGGGATCATCGATCAGCTCAAGGTCACGGCGTTCGAGAACACACCGGAACTTTGGCTGCGATGGTACTTCCCGAGAACGGCTGTCGATTCGCATAAATACAAGCGTGGCCATGTTGCTGTCTTTTCTGGCGGGCCGAGGTCCACTGGGGCCGCGCGGCTGTCAGCTCTGGCTGCAACTCGGATTGGGGCGGGGGCAGCGACCGTCCTTTCGCCAGGGAGTGCCATGCAGGTGAACGCCGCGCATTTGACGTCGATCATGTTGCGCAAGACCGACACAATTGCAGATATCGACGAGTTCGTAAGCGAGCGCCGGCCATCGGCATATGTGCTCGGCCCCGGATTTGGCATTGGCGACAAGGCCCGCGACTTTACCTTGCGGTTGCTAGCACAAGACAGTCTTTATGACAGGCAACGCAGAATCGATTTGGGTGGCATTGTGCTCGACGCCGATGGTATCACCGCGTTTCGCGACGAGCCTGCAATGTTATTCGAGGCGGCAGGCCGTGTCGGAGCGCCACCATTAATTATGACGCCGCACGAAGGAGAGTTTGGCCGATTGTTTCCGGACATCGCCAGCGACAAGAAAAGCTCCAAACTGACCAAAGCGCGAGTGGCTTCCAAGCTTGCGAATGCAGTCATCGTCTACAAGGGTGCCGACACCGTGATCGCGGCACCCGACGGCAGGGCCGCGATCAATGCCAACGGTGCGCCGTGGCTAGCCACGGCTGGCTCAGGTGATGTTCTGTCGGGGATCGCGGCCGGATTGCTGGCGCAAGGCATGGCGGCCTTCCAGGCGGCCTGCGCGGCGGTCTGGATCCACGCCGAGGCCGGCCGTCGTTTCGGGCCCGGCTTGATCGCCGAGGATCTACCGTCGGCTCTGGTGCCAGTGCTGCGGGAATTGATCGAAAGCCAGCCGGACCTTCGATGAGACGCATTGCACTCCTTTTCACCACGCTCGTCATGGCCGCTTTGGCGACACTGTCGGCGAATGCAGCTGAGCAGCCGGTGACCATCGTCGATGATCCAGCGATCCTTGCTGCTCTCGATGCCAAGGGCTTTGGCTTCGCCGGCATTTTCGGCGCCGATGGCAAGGGCGATTTGAAGACGCTTTATGAGAAGGCTCCGGCCTACCACGCGATCGTCGAAACGGTTGCAAGCGACGTCGCGGCGTTGCGGGCCGAGATGAAGGCCGGCGGCCGGCCGCTTTACGAGGTGACCGACGGCAATGTCGGCCGCGTCATGGACATGCGCTGGCTGAGGACCGAGGCCGCACGCTTCCGCCTCGTCGGCGTGGTCAACCGGCTCGACCGGCGCGACTTCGCCGCGCTGAAAGGCGACGGGAGTTGCGGCGAAGTGCGCTTCATCTATCGCCTCGCCTACAGCTTCAAGAAGAACGGCAAGGTTTTGGCCTCGCGCCTGCCGTTCAATTTCAGTGCCGTCTACAATGCCGCGCCGGATGCCGATGGCGGTTGTGTCGGCGTCGCCGGACGCTGGGCACCACAACTCGACGAGAGCGTCGATGCCGGCTGGCTGATCGGCGGGCCGCTGGAAAGAGCGGCGCTCACCTTCAAGCAGCTCGAGCTCAATGCGCAAGTGGTGCGCTTCCCCTCCGGCCAGGAGACCGAATTCGGCGGGCAGGCTGCCTATCTCATGCGAATTTTCGGTATCAACGGAGCGGCCGTCAGCGAAAAGCCGCTGGAAAACACGCCCGACACAGCTCGTCTCACCGAAGACGCTGCCCTGAAAGGAAGACTTGCCGACTATGTCCGCACCAATGTCGCGGCGGTCGATCTCGGCGTCTACCAAATTCCCGACGAATTCCTGGCAAGGAAGGCCATCTCTTGGTCGACCTTCGGCAGTGCGAGGCAGGCCAACCACCTGTTCACGCCACTGTTCCAGTCCGCGGATTTCCCTGGTGTCGATTTCTCTGCGCTGAAGCTGGTGCGCACGCCGGAGGCGCTGGTCGAGCGACTGGACAACGGCGCCTGCCAGGGTTGCCACCAGGCGGGCTCGACCGCCGGCTTCCATTTCATCGGCCTGGATGACAAGACGACCTCGCCGCTCAACCGCATCGAGGTCGGCATCTCACCGCACCTCCACGCCGACATCCCGCGCCGCGTCGCCTGGCTGCACGCGACTGCCGACGGCAGGGAACCGAACCGTTTCCGCCCGCTGTCCTTCGCGCCGCCGGCGACATGGAACGACGCCGGCGAAATCGCCTATTCGCCGGCCGAAATGGCGATGCCGTGCTTCATGCCGGACGATGCGGCCCGCTTCGGCGCGATCTGGCAGTGCGGCGGCGGCACCGTCTGCACGCAGCTGGCGACCGCGTCCGGCGTGCGCACCAAGCTGGCGCAATGCCTGCTGCCCAAGGACAGCGAGAACATGTTTTCCGGCCACCCCTGTTTAACGGGATCCATCGCCAGCAACCCGGCACAGCCTTTCAATGACCGGTATACCATCACCGGTCAGTTCGCGGCGTTCGCGCCAAGCATTTCGCGCGCCGCCTATACCTGCCGACCGCCGAAGATCGGTGTGCCGGCGGGTATTGCCTATCGCGGCTGCGACGACCGGGATCGCAGCTTTGCCGCCTTCAAGACGGGCAAGCCGATGCCGAACGAGATTTGCGGGCTGGTTGGCGGCAAGAAATTCGACACCTGCGTGGCGACCAATAATTTCGAGCAGTGCCTCGGCGGCGCCCTCAACCGCGGCAATCGTCCTGCCTGCTCGGCCGACCATTTCTGCCGCGAGGATTACATGTGCCAGTCGCTGCCGCCCGATACACCCGGTATCGGCAAGGTGAAGGGCATCGGCTTCTGCTCGCCGACTTATTTTATCTTCCAGATGCGCATCGACAATCACGCCACGCCATGGTCGGGCGCTGTCCGCGCGACGAGTGGGGCCGGGTTCGGCGCGGCGGAAGAGGAGTAGGCCGCCGACTGGGCATTAGCCGCTGTAGTTCCAGGTCGATAGCTATCGATCGAGATAGTCGGCGATGTTCGATGCCCATTCGCCGTCGAAATGGCGGACATGTTCGGCTACCACCTCATCGCTCAGTAGGCTCGACAAGGCAGAAACCAGAACTGGTTCTATCTTTGGAGCCGAGCTAAATCCAAGAGCAGTCAAACGTTCGGACCAGGGCGGATGATCCGCGCTTTCGTTATCTGGCGCGTCCCAGGCCTTTTGCGCATATTCTTGCAGGATGGGAAGCCTCGACAGGTGACTGGCGGCCTCCAGAACTCTTTCAAGTGGTGGACGAGGCGGTACCATGGTGCCAAGCAGTTCACGTTTAAGCGGAATATACACTTGCTCATCGAAGAACGCACTGGCAGCACCGATCAGTAGCAGGGCGCGCGCCGTTTCATGTGCATCGCCGGACATCGCTGCATGACGATCAGCGTCAATTTCCGCCCGCCGCGACAACCGTACTTCTTCGCGCTCCAGCGTGCGCGACAGCGGGCCAAGCATCCAGTAGAACAGGCTGCCCGAAACGGTTTTTCCCGGTGGGGCGAAGTCGAAGATTAGATCGAAGCTCTTTTCGAGTTCGGCCAGGTTGAGCCCGCCATTTGTATCTTTATTTTTCAGATGGGCGTCCTCATGGGCCAAGATCGCCGAAAACCCCTTTTTGTCGGTCGCTGCGAGCAGCGGCAGGCCCACGGTGAGAATTGCCCTGCGACCAAGCAGGCCCAGAAACGGCCGCTCTTCACCGATGCTAGCGTTGAGATCGTCGCTCAGCACGATCGTCGTCCGGCTGGCGCGGTGTTTGCCGGCAACACTCTCCCAGACAGCCCACAATTTCGGGGCTGATTCCCGAGTAATCCCGTCCACCTTGCTGGGTCGAAAACCGGCGAACAATGTCCCGATCAACAGAACGATGGCCAGCATCGCGGCCGGGATTGCAACAACGCCAGCTGCGATCATGGCGAGCGGATGCCGGTCGAGCAACCAGAACCATAAGACTATTGGGCAGAACAGCGGCAGAGCAAAGAGCAGGATGGCAAACCTGCCGAAACGCGCTCCCACATAGAGGACCAGGCGCGACATCAACCCTCACAGCGGAATATTATCGTGCTTCTTCCAGGGGTTTTGCATATCCTTGTTGCGCAGCATCCTGAGCGCGCGGGCGATGCGGCGGCGGGTCGAATGCGGCATGATCACCTCGTCGACATAGCCGCGCTCGGCGGCAACGAAGGGTGACAGGAAGCGATCCTCGTAAGCTTTTGTGTGCGCTGCAATTTTCTCTGCGTCGCCGATATCCTTGCGATAGATGATCTCGACTGCGCCCCTGGCGCCCATCACCGCAATCTGCGCCGTCGGCCAGGCATAGTTCATGTCGCCTCGCAGATGCTTTGACGCCATGACGTCATAGGCGCCGCCATAGGCCTTTCTGGTGATGACGGTGATCTTTGGCACGGTCGCTTCGGCATAGGCGAACAGAAGCTTGGCGCCGTGCTTGATCAACCCGCCATATTCCTGCGCGGTGCCTGGCAGGAAGCCCGGCACGTCGACGAAGGTGACGATCGGGATCGAGAAGCAGTCGCAGAAGCGCACGAAACGCGCCGCCTTGCGGCTGGCATCCGAATCGAGCACGCCGGCCAGCACCATCGGCTGGTTGGCGACGAAGCCGACGGTGCGGCCCTCGATACGGCCGAAGCCGGTGACGATGTTTTTCGCAAAATTTTGCTGGATTTCGAAGAAGTCACCCTCGTCGGCAACTTTAAGGATCAACTCTTTGATGTCGTAGGGTTTGTTGGCATTGTCGGGGATCAGCCTGTCGAGCGACAGATCGTGATCGGTGACGGACTGGTAGCATTCGATCTCGGGAATTTCCGCCGTGTTGGAGGCGGGCAGCAGATCGACCAGCCGGCGCATCTGTAGCAATGCCTCGACGTCATTGTCGTAGGCTCCGTCGGCGATCGAGGACTTCGTCGTGTGGACGGAAGCGCCGCCGAGGCTTTCGGCGGTGACCGTCTCGTTGGTGACGGTCTTCACCACATCCGGCCCGGTGACGAACATGTAGGAGGTGTCGCGAACCATGAAGATGAAGTCGGTCATCGCCGGCGAATAGACGTCGCCGCCGGCACAAGGGCCCATGATCAGCGAAATCTGCGGGATGACGCCGGAGGCTAGAACATTGCGCTGGAAGATCTCGGCATAGCCGCCGAGCGCCGCCACGCCTTCCTGGATGCGGGCGCCGCCGGCGTCGTAAAGGCCGATGATCGGCGCGCGGTTGCGGAGCGCCATCTCCTGCACCTTGACCACCTTTTCGGCATGGGCCTCGGACAGCGAGCCGCCGAACACGGTAAAGTCCTTTGCAAAGAGGTACACTGGCCGGCCATTGACGGTGCCCCAGCCGGTGACGACGCCATCGCCGGCGATCTTGGTCTTCTCCATGCCGAAGTCGGTCGAGCGGTGCTCGACAAACATATCGAACTCCTCGAACGAGCCCTCGTCGAGAAAAACGTCTATGCGTTCGCGGGCGGTCAGCTTGCCCTTCTTGTGCTGGGCGTCGATGCGGGCCTGGCCGCCGCCCATGCGGGCGATCTCGCGGCGGCGCTCGAGTTCCTTCAGCACGTCCTTCATGACCGGTCCCCGAAACGGAAAGCTGGATTGTGGTAATCATGCCCGCGAGAGAGCGCAAGCGCCGCTTCCTCATGGCTTTTGCTGCGCTGCAGCATCGGGCCCCTTGCATTTCGATGGGAACTGGGCCATATGCGGCGGCATAGGCGCTTGGGCCGGGATAATCCGGCCTTCTCGACGAATGAGACTGGTTGCGTCTGTTTTCCCTCTTCCCGACAGATCGGCAAGGTGGCGAAAAAGCCCCGTGGCATGATGCCTGCGGGCACGACAGCGCAGCCGTGTGGACGATAACGTCCGCCCGCCTTGTCGTTTCATGACAATTTTCGACGGCAGGTTGCGCCCTGCCGCCATTGATGTTTGCGGCCAGGAGCCGCATGAAAGAAGAATATTTTGACCAATGAAAACACTTTGACCGGTAAGGACACTGGGACCGGTAAGGACACTGGGGAACTGAACGGTTTCGCCGCACTTGGAATTACCGGCGCACTGCTCAAGGCCACCAATGCCGCCGGCTTTACCGATCCGAAGCCGATCCAGGCCCAGGCGATCCCGCCGCAGCTCGAAGGCCGCGACATTTTCGGCATCGCGCAGACCGGCTCAGGCAAGACCGCGGCGTTCGCGCTGCCGATCCTGTCGAAGATCATCGCACTTGGCACCAAGCGCCGGCCAAAGACGGCCCGCGCACTGATCCTGGCGCCGACTCGCGAACTCGCCGTGCAGATCGAGGAGATGATCAAGCTGCTTGCCAAGGGCGCGCATGTCTCGACCGCGCTCGTACTTGGCGGCGTCTCGCGCTTCAGCCAGGTGAAGAAGGTTGCGCCCGGCGTCGACATCCTGATCGCAACCCCCGGCCGGTTGACCGACCTGGTGCGTGAAGGCGACCTCGTGCTTGCCGACACCAAATGGCTGGTGCTGGATGAAGGCGACCGCATGCTCGACATGGGCTTCATCAACGACGTCAAGCGCATAGCCAGGGCGACGGCGCCGGACCGTCAGACGGTGCTGTTCTCGGCAACCATGCCGGCCGAAATCGCCGAACTGGCGAAAGGCCTGCTGAAGAACCCGATTCGCGTCGAAGTCGCTCCTCACAGCACCGCGGCCGCCGAGATCGTGCAGGGCGTCGTCTTTGCCCGTACCAAGCAGAAGCGCCAGGTGCTGGCCAACATGCTTGCCGACGAGGCGATGAAGTCCGTCATCATCTTTTCGCGCACCAAGCATGGCGCCGACAGGGTGACCAAGGATCTCGAGCGCGACGGCTTCAAGGCCGCCGTCATCCACGGTAACAAATCGCAGAACGCCCGCCAGAAGGCGCTCAACGATTTCCGCGAAGGTTCGGTGCGCATTCTCGTGGCGACCGACATTGCGGCGCGCGGCATCGACGTGCCCGGCATCAGCCATGTGGTGAATTTCGACCTGCCGGACGAGGCGGAGAGCTATGTCCACCGCATCGGCCGCACCGGCCGCAACGGCATGGACGGCATCGCCGTCACACTCTGCGACCCGTCTGAAAACAGCAAGCTGCGTCAGGTCGAGCGCATCATCCGCACCAAGCTGCCGATCGTTGCCGACCATCTCGGCAGCCCCGATCCGCAGCGCAATCCCGCCGAGAAGAACGAGCGCAGCTTCGAACCGGCCAATGATCGCAACGACCACAATGGCCGCCGCGACGGCAGGCGGCCCGGCGGCGCAAACAACGGATTCGGCAAGAAGCGGTTCGGCGACAAGCCGGCCTTTGCAGGCGAGCGCAAGCCGGAAGGCGCCAAGCCCTTCAAGGGCAATAACAAGCGCCGCTTCGGCGGCAAGCGGCCGGCAGCGCGGGCCGCATAATTTGACCGCGTTGCAGTCGGCCAAGCCTGGCTTGGTCATTCACGATTGAAAAGGGGGGCCCGGCGGAGAAACCGGGGGGCCCCAGGGGTTTGAGCGTTTGTTTTAGTTTAAAAACCCGCCCCCCCCCCCCCGAGACCCGACCCCCCCGAAGACCACGGCGCGCCCGGCCCGCC
>NZ_JAMYLN010000047.1:0-33728 GCF_040318035.1 Mesorhizobium sp. M1329
TGCGCTGTGCCCGATGTGTCGCTTTGTTCGGCTGCATTGTTTTGTCTCCCCCGCGCGCCGCGGGGGGCCACACGGGGGCCCGCCGCGCGGTGACCGCCCGTGGCTTTGGCCGGGCAGGGCAAACAATCCGTCCACGATCAGTCAGGTGATCAGGTGGGATGCGTTGGCACGCATCCAGTCGGCTAGCGAATCCAGCGTGCCACGCAAGGTTCTGCCCAGCGGCGTTATCTCATACTCCACGCGCGGCGGCATCTCGGCATAGACCCTCCGATAGACCAGACCGCGATGTTCGAACAGGCGCAGCTGCCGCGTGAGCTCCTTTTGCGTAATCGGTGCGACGGCCCTCTGGAGCTCGCCGAAGCGGATCGGACAACCGGTGACGATCAGGCGATAAAGAATGGGAATGGCCCATTTTCCCGAAACCAGATTGACGAAATCGATCATCGGGCAACGATCGGTCGCGCCATTTCCGCTTTCGACTGGCCTTACCTCGATAGCTTTTGCCTGCGCCATGAAATTATCTCCTTTAGTACCCATTCGGTGCCTACTATACAAAGCATACTATCGTGTCGACAATGCCGTTCTCATCTCTTTGGGAAGGCAAGTCATGGGTCGCTTGAATGGCAAATATGCCCTCATTACCGGGGCAACCAGTGGCATCGGCCTCGAAACCGCGCGCCAGTTCCTGGCCGAGGGCGCTACCGTGGCAATCACTGGCAGGAGCCCGTCCGGGCTGGAAGCTGCGCAGCGCGAGCTGGGTGGATCGGCGCAGGTGATCAGGAATGATGCCGGCAATCTCGCCGATCAGCGTGCGCTTGCCGCCGAGCTCGCGCAGTGCTGGCCTCGGCTCGACATACTGAACATCAACGCTGGCGATGTGATGCATCAGCCGCTGCAGGATTGGGACGAGGTGGTCTATGACCGTCTGATGCGGACCAATCTCAAGGGGCCGTTCTTTTTGATCCAAGCCCTGTTGCCGATGTTGTCCAACCCGTCGTCGATCATCCTGTGCGGTGCGGTCAGTGCCCATATCGGCCTGCCCCAGAGCAGCGCCTACGCCGCCAGCAAGGCGAGCCTCCTGTCGTTGGCGCGCACCCTCTCGGGTGAGATGATCGAGCGCGGTATTCGCGTCAATGGCCTCAGCCCCGGCCCAACCGAGACGCCGGCCTTGGGCAAGCTGGGTCTGCCCGAAGCGGACGAGAAGGCGCTTGGCGATCAGATACGCGCGCTAGTGCCGATCGGCCGCATGGGCAAACCCTGGGAACTCGCCAAGGCGGCGGTGTTTCTGGCATCGGACGAGTCGAGCTTCGTCGTCGGCACGGAACTGCTCGTCGATGGCGGCGTCGGAAACCTATAACCAGATTCATCGTGACCATCGACTTGGCGACAATCACCCCTAAATCGACTATCATAGCGCCTGTTCTTGAAGTGGCAGCTACGGGCGGCCATCCCGGCGGCGGCCGCCCCGACACACGGGAGAATGGTTATGGCCAGCTTTCATGTCATGGCGGACGCACGTGGAATGCATGTACAGCCCACGGTGCGCCGCATCAGCACCGAGGATCTGCTCGATGCGCTCCGTCTCGGCGTAGAGGATTTCTGGGCCAAGCCGTCGCATTACGTGTTCCTGTGTCTGATCTATCCGGTGGTCGGCCTGATCCTGACGCAGTGGACATCGGGCTCGAACGCCATCCAACTCATCTATCCGCTGATGTCCGGCTTCGCTTTGGTCGGTCCGTTCGCCGCTATCGGCCTTTACGAAATCAGCCGCCGGCGCGAGTTCGGCATGGATACATCCTGGTGGCATGCGCTCGACGTACGCCACTCCCCGGCGCTGCCCGCGATTGCGGTCATCGGTATCATGCTAGTGGTACTGTTCCTGCTCTGGCTGTTCACCGCGCAATCGATCTACACCAGCCTGTACGGCAATCAGCCTCCGGCCTCTATCGTCGGCTTTATTCGCGAGGTGCTGACGACCAGCAAGGGCTGGACACTGATCCTGCTCGGCAACCTGGCCGGGTTCGCCTTCGCCGCGGTCGTGCTGGCGACGACGGTCGTCGCCTTTCCGCTGCTGCTCGACCGCGATGTCGGCGCGGTCTCGGCAGTCGAGACGTCGGCGCGCGCAGTTTTGACAAACCCGCTGCAGATGGCGCTGTGGGGCCTGATGGTCGCCGTGCTCCTGGTCATCGGCTCGATCCCGCTATTTGCTGGGCTTGCCGTTGTCATGCCCATCCTTGGCCACGCGACCTGGCATCTCTACCGCAGGGTGGTCGAACCGGAGCGGGCAGAGCAGGTCAGGCGGCCGATGTAGGACCGATCAGCGTTGCGCGTCGGTTGCCATCTTGACGGCCAGCGCGGTCAGCACCGTGCCCATCATCCAGCGCTGGATCACCAGCCATAGCGGCCGCCCGGCGAGGAAGATGGCGATCGAGCCGGCCGTCACTGCGATGATGGCGTTGACGGTCAGGCTGATCGCGACCTGCGTGGCACCGAGCACCAGAAGCTGTGACAGCACGTGGCCCATGCCGGGGCCGATGAATTGCGGCAGCAGCGACAGATAGAGCACTGCCACCTTTGGGTTGAGCAGGTTGGTCATCAGGCCCATGGCGAACAGATTGCGCGGTCTGTCTTTCGGCAGTTCGCGGATCTGGAAGGGCGAGCGCCCGCCGGGCTTCACCGCTTGCCAGGCGAGCCACAGCAAATAGAGCGCGCCGGCAAGGCGCAGCACATCATAGGCGAAGGGCACGGCGAGCAGCAGCGCGGTGATGCCGAACGCCGCCGACAGCACGTAGAACAAGAAACCGAGCGCCACGCCGCCCAGCGAGATCAGCCCTGCCTTCGGCCCTTGCGACAGCGAGCGCGAGATCAGATAGATCATGTTCGGGCCGGGCGTCAGCACCATTCCGAGGCAGACCAGCGCGAAGGCAAGGTGGTTGGCGGGTTCAGGCAAGAGCGCATCTCCGGGTGGGGACACTCACCACATGGTTCCATCAGCCGCAAGGGCATGAGGGCAGGAGCCTTTGCGCCAGCGCGCCAGGCCCCCTGCCTTAGTCGCCAATCCCATCGCCTTCAGCCGACGATGCGCAGGTTCGACAATTCGTTGGCGATTTCCTTGAAATTGTCGGACAGCGTCGCGCCGGTTGCATTCCAGAACAGCTTGGCAGGCTTGCTCGGGTCGGTCGAATCCTTGCGGAAGCGCGAATCCGATGAACATGCCTTCAGCGCATCGATTGCCTTCTTGTCGCTGGCATCTGTGGGCGACAGGTCGAGCGCCACCGTCATCACCAGAATGTTCGAATTCTTTGCATTTGCGCAGAGCGTTTTCAGCTGCTCGTCGAGTGCTGCCGTGTAGTTGGCACCGGTAAAGGTGGTCTTGCCGATATCGGTGCTGGTATTCATGAACAGGCGGGTCACGCTTCCAGATCCCGGATAGGTCAGGCCAGTGTAGCCGTAGGCGGCGTAGGTCGACCTGTTGTTGGCGTAGCTGCCATCGCTGATGGCGCTATAGGTATTAGCTCCGTCGGTCAGCACCACGACCACCTTGTCGTTGCCCCTCTCGCTGTTCGGCCGGCCATCGGTGAACGGTGGGTTGCTCGATACCGTTCGCCAGCCCCAGGCAAGTCCCTCCGGTACGTTGGTGTTGCCGTTCGGCGCCATGGCGTCGATGGCGTCCTTGATCTCCTGCTTCTCGACGTCCTGGCTGACGTCCTTCAACGGCGTGATCGGGTTTGTGGTGCAGGAGGAGTTCGGGCCATCGCCGGCGGCTGCGGATTGCGAACCGTATGGTTTTACCAGGAAATATTTGCGCATGTCAGACTGGCGCTGGGAAGCGGTAGGACCGGCGACATAGGGCCAATCGGCCCACCAGTTGTTGCCGTAATTGTAGGACGTGCTGATGACGTCGTTGATGCCGTCACGGTTGAAATCGAGCCACAGAGTGCCAGCCTCGTCCGGGGCGAACATCGGCACGAAAAGCGTGGCCGGCGCGGCTGTGTCGGGCGTGGTGTCGTCGACATTGTAGGGATATGGCCGTGCCTCGACGCAACCTTGCCAGCTCGCATAGCGGCTTGTGGTATAGATATATTCCGGTGCGCTCCAATGGCCGTACTGGCAGGTGCCGTTCTTCTTGTATGTGTCGCAGACATATTGCTTCGAATTGGGTACCTCTTCGCGGCCCGATTCGACCGTCATGTCGGCGTAGAGGCTGAAACGGGTCAGCGGCTGGTCCTTGGTCTCGCCCCAGCCGGCGCCGCGCTTGTACCAGATGCCATTGAGCTTCTCGGCGTATTTGTCCGGATTGTTGGCGGCACTCATCGTCGTCCAGTCGAAATCCTCGTGCTGGATCGGGGAGATGCCGTCCTGATCCATCCAGCCGTCCTGGTCGTGGGTAGGGCCGACATTGACCGAGGCCGCAAACGGCACGAGAGAAAACTGCACCGGTTTGGTGATCTGCTTCATCTGCTGCGCTTGAAGCGCCAGCGTATCGACAAGCTGCTTTGCGGCCAACTTCAGCAAGTCTATTCGCTTCTCGCCGGTGCCGGAGCCGAGATCGCTCATCGAGCCTGAATTATCCAGCACAAGCGCGACTTCGAGGGTGTTCTTGAGACGGAGTTCCGAACATTCGGTGAAGGTCGTGTCGCTTGCCGTGCCGCCGATCAGCAGGCTGGCGGCCGGTAGAAAATAGGGGTGGAAGGTGAGACCGGCGCAGAGCTTCAAGGTGCCGCCGCCGGCATTGTTGTTGGGCAGCGTGACGGTCAGCGCTGTGTTCGCCGGGTCGATACGTGCGAGATTGGTTTCGAAAAATGTCTTGGCGTAGGCCTTGATGTCATCGTCGCTGGCGCCGGCAACGATCTGCTGGGCGGCGGCTAGGCCGGCCGCATCAAGTGCGTTCAGCGTTTCGTGCTTTTGGCGCAGCAACTCCCCGTAATCGACACTGAGCGCCAGACCGGCCATCAGCGGCACAATGGTGATTGCAGTCATTAAGGAGTAGTTGCCACGTCTGTCGTATCGGAATTTTCCGATTATTGCCTTCAGCATTCCCGCCCGCCCCATTTTTCCCGGACGGTGCCATGCATGTTTAAATTTCCGATTGCTGAAATGCGTTCAAGGCCGGTACGGTTTTTCAATCCCCGTTAACCACGCGTCCGCAATCGGCAATGCTGCTCCGGGCTTCCAGCAGCAAAGCCTCTAAAAAACGGGATAAGGCGCTGGAAAAGAAAAGCTTTCACCATCACTTCCACGCCGGCGTCGCCGGACGACAATCTTGCGGACACAACGAAAGCTGGTGACATGGCGAAGCGCTTCGGTTAATCCGGGCCGGCCGCTACGGACCGTCGGTCGCGGCGCTTGCAAGCATCATGGTACAGGGACAACGGCATGGCGGATTCGCCCGACATCATCGGTTCGCTCGCAAACTTGTCGGGAGCCTATTCAGCCATCCTGTGCGACGTCTGGGGCGTGGTGCACAATGGCGAATGGCATTTCCCGGCGGCGGCTGCCGCGCTGATCGCTGCTCGCGCGGCGAAAATACCTGTCGTGCTGATCACCAATTCGCCGCGCCGCAGCGCCGACGTCGTGGCGCAGATGAACGCTATAGGCGTTCCTCCCGCTGCCTATGACCGTGTCGTGACGTCCGGCGACGTTACCCGCGACCTCATTGCCGAAGGGCCGCGAAAGATCTTCCATATAGGCGCCGATCGGGATTTCACGCTCTATGAGGGCCTCGACGTCGAACTCGTCGAGGAGTTCGAAGCATCCGGCGTGGTCTGCACCGGCCTGTTCGATGACGAGGTGGAGAAGCCGGAAGATTATGCCGATCTTCTGCAGAGGCTGCGTGCTAGGAACCTGCCCTTCATTTGCGCCAATCCCGACATCGTCGTCGAGCGCGGCGAACGCATGATCTGGTGCGCAGGCGCTTTGGCCCGCGAATACGCACAGCTTGGCGGACGCACGCTGATCGCCGGCAAACCCTACGCGCCGGTCTATGACGTCGCCATGAAGGAGATCGCCGTCATTCTCGGCCGCCCGGTCGAGCGTTCGCAAGTTCTGGCCATCGGCGACGGTATGATGACCGACATCAAGGGCGCGGCCGACAATGGCTTCGACGTGCTCTACGTATCGGGCGGCATCCATGCCCGCGATTACGGTGAAGCGCTGCAGCCGGATCCGGCAAGGCTCGCGGCCTTTCTGGAAAAATACGGCTACAGGCCGGTCGCGGTGATTCCCAGACTGCAATAGGTTCAAGCCATGACGGCAATGTTCGAACGCATTTCCGCAACCGCGCCGCTGCCCGCCCATCTGCGCGGCGGCGTGGTGGCTATCGGCAATTTCGACGGCGTCCACCGCGGCCACCAGGCCGTGCTCGAACGCGCGCGCGCCGAAGCGGAGCGTCGCGGCGTACCCGCCCTGGTGCTGACCTTCGTGCCGCATCCGCGAAAAGTGTTCAGGCCGGACATGCCGCTGTTCGTGCTGACGCCGCCGCCGATGAAGGCGCGGCTGTTGTCGCATCTGGGCTTTGCGGCGCTGGTCGAGCAGCCGTTCACACGCGAGTTCGCCTCCTTGTCGGCGGAGGCGTTCGTCACCGGCGTGCTCGAGCGCAACCTCGGCATAAGCCACGCCGTCACCGGCTTCGATTTCCATTTCGGCAAGGACCGCCAGGGCGGCCCGGCCTATCTGATGGCTGCCGGCGAGCGCCACGGCTTCGGCGTCACGCTGGTCGATGCGTTTCGCGACGAAAGCGCCGAGGTGGTGTCGTCGAGCCGCATTCGCACGCTGCTGTGCGAGGGCAATGTGGCCGAGGCCGCCGGCTTGCTCGGCTATCGTTTCACCGTCGAGGCGGAGGTGATCGGCGGCCAGCAGCTCGGCCGGACGCTCGGCTTTCCGACCGCAAACATGAGGCTTTCGCCGGAAGCCACCCTTAAGGAAGGGATTTATGCCGTCCGCTTCCGCCGTGCCGACGGTTCGATTCATGATGGCGTCGCCAGCTTCGGCCGCCGGCCGACGGTCGACGACAGTGGCGCGCCGCTGCTGGAGACCTTCGTCTTCGACTTTTCCGGCGACCTTTATGGCGAGATTTGTGCCGTGTCCTTCTTCGGCTACCTGCGCTCGGAGGTGAAGTTCGATGGGCTTGACGCGCTGGTCGCGCAGATGAAGCGCGACGAGGCCGAGGCGAAGGCACTGCTCGCCGGCGTCAGGCCGCTTTCCGGGCTGGACGCGGCCATAGCTTTTTAGAGCATGGTCCGGAACTGAAGGTCAGCGAAGCAAAAAGTGGGAACCGGTTTTCCGATTAAGCTCAAACCAGAATTTATCTCTTCAGCGCCAGGCCAAGGGCGATGAAGGTCCAGCCCTGGAAGATCAGGTCGACGGCCAGGAACAGCCCCAGCACCCACACGCTGTTGACCGGCCAGCCCATGGCGATGACCAGTCCCGCCAGCGCGCTGATGATGCCGGCCGCGACCACCCAACCCCAGCCCGGCTGCGGCCGGTGGCTGTAGCCGACCCAGGCCCTGAGCACGCCTGAGGCAAGCAGCGCGACCGCCAGGAGGAAGGTCAGCACCGTCGAGGCGAGGACCGGATTGTCGAAGGCGAAGAAGCCGGCGACGGCGTAGAGGAGGCCGCTGAGCAGCCAATAGAAGAAGCGGCCCCATGTCTTCACGCCGAAGGCATGGATGATCTCGACAATGCCGGCCATCAGCATCAGCCAGCCTACGACAAAGACCGAGGCGACGGTTGCGATGAATAGATTGCCGAAGGCAATGCCGCCGAAGACAAGCAGCAGCACCCCGAGCGCGACGAACCATCCCCATTTCGCCCGCGTCTGGCTGATCGCATCTTTCAAGGCATCGCCGTGCAGTGTCATCGCCCTCTCCCTCAAGACTACTTGGCCTTTTTTGCCGGCTTTGAAGGTAACGCCGATAGGGCTTCTCGTAAAGCGAGCAGGGTGTGAGGGCCACACCCATGCTGGGGCCGTACGCCTGCGAGACGTCTGCTTTTGGCAAGAGCAGCCGCTTGCGAGTTCATTTCCGTAAAACGTGGGCTTGCGCCCTCGGGCCAAACCGGTGGTCACGCCGAGGTTTAGTTGGAGAATAGCTCCTGTCCGTAAAAAGCGGCCGCAACGTCGAGCTTTGATACTGAGCCAGACCTCCACGCCACGCAACGCCGGTCGCATCCGCATCCGTATGTCACAACCTTGCGTCAAGGTCTTACTAATCGCCGCCCTCGTCGGGCGATTTCTCCCTGACGTTGATCTGGCTGATCGCAAGATGATCGTGGCGCTGCTTCGTCGCTATATTTGCAAGCAGGCAATCGGTATCTTGTCGATGACATTTGGCTGTTCGCCTTTCTCGGCGCTTGGCAAGACTGGGGAAGCAAAATGAGCGATGTGGACGAACACCTCGATCTGACGGAGATCAACGCCGTCCGCAGGCTGTTGACGTCAAAACCACGAACGGTCCGCTAGGACGAACGCCGGGCGCGGCTCGACGAAGTCGGTTCGGTCTGGCCGGTCGCGGAGGACATCCGATGCGAGGATGTGGTTTTCGATGGCCTCGCGGGAGAGTGGTCGCTGGCGCCCGGGAGTGACAGGGACAAGGTTCTGCTGTTTTTCCACGGTGGTGGCTACTGCTCCGGCTCTCTTAAAAGTCATCGTCGAATGGTTACCGAGGCAGGTCGGGCAATGGGAATGCGCACCCTCGCGATCGACTATCGCCGCGCACCGGAACATCCTTTCCCCGCGCAACATGAAGACGCACTCGCGGCATGGCGCTTTCTAAGGCGGCAAGGCATCGCACCGGACCGCATCGTAATTGGCGGAGACAGTGCGGGCGGCAACCTCACTCTGTGCCTGGTCAGTATATTGCGCACGGCAGGCGAGCCGTTGCCGCGATGTCTTTGGCTGGTTTCGCCCTGGACGGACCTTTCGATGTCCGGCGCGACACTATCAACGAAGGACGCGATCGACCCTATCATCCACCGGGCGTATTTGGAGGAACTGGCAGCCGCCTACGTTCCTCATGGCGTTAGTCGGCGCGATCCCCAGATCTCGCCTTTGTTCGCCGATCTGAGCGGATTTCCCCCAATGCTGATACAAGCCGGTTCGGCCGAGACGCTGTTGTCGGACGCAACTCGGCTCGCCGAAGCCGCCGGCGCGGCCGACATCAAAGTACGTCTCGAAATTTGGCCGCATATGATTCACGCTTGGCCGGTTTGGAATGCGGGGTTGAGCGCCGGTCGCCGCACTCTTCAGAGCGCAGGCATGTTTGTCCGCGAATGTTTGTAACTCCTGCCGAGGCATCTGCCAGCGTATTCCAGACATCCTAATCTGGTGCCTTGGTGCGCCAAACAATCGACTGCAATGCGGAACAGGCCGGCCAACGCCGCCGATGTTGCGGATATTAAGTCAAATTTTACCGAACTGGCGCCATGGCTTCAGTCAAGGCTGGTTGTATCGGCCCAATGCGTTCGACGTATGGAGTAACGATGCGGTCTGTCCCGACGATCCCGACGGTCTTGGCCGCATTCATGCTCGGCACCTGCGGCGTTGCCAAGGCCGGCGAGGGCACCTTCGGCTGGCTGTCCGGAGACTGGTACCTGACGGTCGGCGCGACCGGCATGGTTGCCCCGAATTTCGAGGGCGGCAAGAAGTACTTGCTCAGCGCCTCGCCGATTATCTCGCTCGGCAAGGCTGGTCCCGCGGCGCGCTTCACCTCGCGCAACGACAATATCTCATTGGCATTGATCGACGATGGCGGCGTCCGCGCCGGCCTGACGGGCAAGTTCCTGTTTTCCCGCGACGGTGGTGACGCCGACGAATTGAAAGGCCTCGACCCGGTGCGCTGGGGCGGCGAGGCCGGCGGCTTCTTCGAATTCTATCCTTTGGATTGGCTGCGTGCCCGCGCCGAATTGCGGCACGGCATTCGCGCCCATAACGGCTTTGTCGCCGACATCACCGCCGACGCCTTTTATGATGTGACGCCCGATGTCAGGATTTCGGCCGGGCCGCGCGTCTCGTTCGCCTCATCGGACTATTTCGACGCCTATTATGGCGTTGATGCCAAGGAGTCCCTGGCCTCGGGGCTCAGCGAATATCATCCCGGCGGCGGGGTGAGGTCGGCGGGCTTGGGCGGCGCAGTGACCTGGAAGGTGACCGAGCCGATGACGGCCAGCCTGTTCGGCGAATATTCTCGCCTGATGGGCCCGGCCGCCGATTCCAGCCTGGTCAAGGAGCGCGGCTCCAGGGATCAATTCATGATCGGCGTGTCGACGACCTATCGCTTCGATTTCTCGATGTGAGCGGGTAGGCCTCGGCTCATTTGATCAAACGGCTGTCGAACGGATAACGGTATAGGCCCGCAATCGTAATGCGTGACGCGTCGTCATGGGTCGGATTGAGCAGATAGTTGTTTGCTTTGCGCATTATGATCGAAGGAATTTTCATGAGGGCGTAACGATTGGCCGAGAGAAATTCCGTGCCCTGTCGCCGTGTCGATTCCATGTCCTTGTCCCAGCCGTCATGGAAAACCGGTTCGGTCATTTCTATTCCGTCCGGAACGTCGATTTCGATAAGCTGGTAGGTTTCCGGAACGGTTTCGCGCGTCGCATGCACCAGTATCTCCAGCAGTGCTGTCGAAGGGTGGTCGGTGCAATAGACGATGGGCATCCCGCGCCTGTTCCATCTTCCATCAACGAGCGTTCCGCCACGACCCGAGAGATCCGCGAAATTGGAGATGCGCCAGATGCGCATCGTCAGGCAAGCATGCCAAAGTCGATACGGATAAGCTCTTCGGAAACGACGTGGGCGCCGGTCTCTGTCTCAAGGAGGTCGATCGGCCTTGCACCATCCAATGCTATGATCTCGCTTCTCAGCCAACGCTGGGCTTTCTCATGGCTGCCGAATACCCGATCCGCCTGCTCGGCGATGCGTTCTAGGCGCAGGGCGCGGTCGGATTCAGCTGGCGAAAGCGGCTCGGCATGTTCCTTGCGACGCGCCAGCGTGCGGCGGGGGGCAACGATACGATAGAGTTCTTCGCTACTGAAACCCAGACTGCGCAGATGATCGATCTTGTCCGTAGGGACGGAAAAGTCGTGTGTTGCGCCAATTGCCCTTGCTGCGACCGACATGAACGTCTCCTTGGCACTGCAGGCCATTTGCCTACAAATGTATGCGCAATTGGCACATAGCGCAAGGAAGTATCAGAGTTCGGGCTTTTCAATATCGCCTGTCTCGGTTAAAAGCCCAGCCATGACGAGCTTTTCGCGCCTTCTCGCGACTGCGATACGAATTACAGGCCCGGTGTTCCGGGCGGCCTGACCGCCGCCGGAGCCGCCGGGAATCTTGCGCGCGGCCTCTCGCGCTTTTTCCAGATCATGATAGTTCAACGCCCGGGCTCTTTTGCCGCCGGGCAACGCATATGGCAGACGAATGACTGATACCGAGACCGCCGAGACGATCGACTATTCCAAAACGCTCTACCTGCCGCAGACGGATTTTCCGATGCGCGCCGGTTTGCCGGAAAAGGAACCGCTGCTGGTCAAGCGCTGGCAGGATATGGACCTTTACCGCAAGCTGCGCGAAGACGCAGCTGGCCGCGAAAAATACGTGCTGCACGACGGCCCGCCCTATGCCAACGGCAACATCCATATCGGCCATGCGCTGAACAAGATACTCAAGGACGTCATCACCCGCTCGTTCCAGATGCGCGGCTATGACTCGAACTATGTACCCGGTTGGGATTGCCACGGCCTGCCGATCGAATGGAAGATCGAAGAGCAGTATCGCGCCAAGGGCAAGAACAAGGACGAGGTGCCGGTCAACGAGTTCCGGCAGGAATGCCGCGAGTTTGCGGCGCACTGGATCAAGGTGCAGGGTTCCGAATTCCAGCGGCTCGGCGTCGTCGGCGACTTCGACCATCCCTATACGACAATGGCTTTCCATGCCGAGTCGCGCATCGCCGGCGAGCTGCTGAAATTCGCCATGTCCGGCCAGCTCTATCGCGGCTCCAAGCCGGTGATGTGGAGCGTCGTCGAGCGCACCGCGCTGGCCGAGGCGGAGGTCGAATACCAGGACTATGAGTCGGACACGATCTGGGCGAAGTTTCCGGTCGTCAGCCTCGCTCGCCAGGTCATCAACATCGAAGAGGGGCAGCCAGCCCTGGATCCCAAGCTGACGCAGACGTCGCTCGATCTGCTTGATGCCAACGTCGTCATCTGGACCACGACGCCGTGGACAATCCCCGGCAATCGCGCCGTCAATTACTCGCCGCGCATCAATTATGGTCTCTACGAGGTTACGGCGGCCGAGAACGCCTTTGGTCCTCAGCCCGGCGAAAAGCTGATCTTTGCCGAGAAGCTTGCTGACGACGCTGCCGCGAAGGCCAAGGTCACTCTGAATCGGCTTCGCAACGTTGGCGCCGAAGAGATTGAAAACCTTACGCTTTCGCATCCCCTCAAAGGTCTGGGCGGTGGCTACGATTTTCCCGTGCCGATGCTGGCCGGCGATCACGTCACCGACGATGCCGGCACCGGTTTCGTCCACACCGCGCCGGGACACGGCCGGGAAGACTTCGACGCCTGGATGGATGCCGCCTCTGATCTTCGCCAGCGTGGCATCGACACCACGATCCCCTTCACCGTCGACGATGCCGGCTTGTTCACCAAGGACGCGCCGGGCTTTGGCCCGGACCGCGAGGATGGAGCGGCGCGCGTCATCGACGACAATGGCAAGAAGGGCAACGCCAACCAGGCCGTCATCGACGAGCTGATCAAGCGCAACGCACTATTCGCGCGGGGCCGGCTGAAGCACTCTTATCCGCATTCCTGGCGCTCGAAGAAGCCGATCATCTTCCGCAACACGCCGCAATGGTTCGTCTATATGGACAAGGAGCTTGGCGACGGCACGACGCTGCGTAGCCGCGCCCTGAAAGCCATCGACGATACCCGCTTCGTGCCCGCCGCCGGCCAGAACCGCATCCGCGCCATGATCGAGGAGCGCCCTGACTGGGTGCTGTCGCGCCAGCGCGCCTGGGGCGTGCCGATCGCCGTCTTTGCCGATGCCGACGGCAACGTGCTGCGCGACGAGGCAGTCAACCAGCGCATCATGGACGCCTTCGAGAAAGAAGGCGCCGACGCCTGGTTCGCCGCCGGCGCCAAGGAGCGGTTCCTCGGCAATCACGATGCCTCGAAATGGCAGCAGGTCATGGACATCCTCGATGTCTGGTTCGATTCAGGCTCGACGCATGCCTTCACGCTTGAGGACCGGCCCGACCTGAAATGGCCGGCCGACGTCTATCTTGAAGGCTCCGACCAGCATCGCGGCTGGTTCCACTCCTCGCTGCTCGAAAGCTGCGGCACCAGGGGCAGGGCGCCCTACGACACCGTCGTCACCCATGGCTTCACCATGGATGAGGAGGGGCGGAAAATGTCGAAGTCGCTCGGCAACACCGTCGTGCCGCAGGACGTCATCAAACAGTCCGGCGCCGACATCTTGCGGCTGTGGGTGGTGACGACCGATTATTGGGAAGACCAGCGCCTCGGCAAGAACGTGCTGCAGACCAATATCGACGCCTACCGCAAGCTGCGCAACACCATCCGCTGGATGCTGGGCACGCTCGCCCATGACGATGGCGAGGAGGTGCCGCTGGACAAGATGCCGGAGCTGGAGCGGCTGATGCTGCATCGGCTTGCTGAACTCGATGAAGTCGTACGCTCGGGCTACGACGCCTTCGAATTCAAGCGCATCACCCGCGCGCTGCTCGACTTCATGGTGGTCGAGCTGTCGGCCTTCTATTTCGACATCCGCAAGGACGCGCTTTACTGCGAAGCGCCTTCCAGCGTGAAGCGCAAGGCTTCCGTCCAGGTGGTGCGCCATCTCTTCGACTGCCTGGTGAAATGGCTGGCGCCGATGCTGCCCTTCACCATGGAAGAGGCTTGGCTCGACCGTCATCCGGATGCGGTCTCCCTGCATCTCGACCAGTTCCCGGAAATCCCGGCGGACTGGAGGAACGAGGCGCTGGCGGAGAAATGGCGCAAGGTTCGGCAGGTTCGCCGTGTCGTCACCGGCGCGCTGGAAATTGCCCGCGCGCAGAAGGTCATCGGTTCTTCGCTGGAAGCGGTGCCGGTCGTCACCCTCGACGATGCCGCGCTCGAAGCGGCGATCGCCGATGTCGACATGGCCGAGATGGCGATCACCAGCGATCTGGTTATCGTGCACGGCAAGGCGCCGGCGGGCAGCTTTACCCTCGACGACGTCAAGGGCGTCGCCGTGGTCGTCGAGAAGGCGGAGGACCGCGGCCTGGTGAAGTGCGCGCGCTCCTGGCGCTACACCGCCGATGTCGGCTCAGATCCGGAATTCCCGGATGTTTCGGCCCGTGACGCCGCTGTCCTGCATGAGCTGAAGGCTTTGAGCCGCCTTTAAGGCGGTGCACAAATGCCACGGCGGGCGGCCGATCGGCCCCCGCGCGTTGCCCTTAACGAGTGGTTGAGGTAAACACGCGAAACTCCGGACGACAAATTGTCGCCGGAATTCCGTCGGAAGAGCATGGGCGGTGGGGACCGGACCTTTCTTTGGCCGGCGGCAATCGAGAGGCTGTCTACAGTGGGACTTTTTGGCATGACCGAGAGAACTTACGCGCGCGTTGCGCTGCTGGCGCCGCTTGTCGTATCGGGCCTCGCTTTGTCCGGCTGCATGGGCTCGCCCACTTACGGAACCGACAAGACCGCGGGCGCGCAGCTTGCTGGCGACCTCACCGGGGCTTTTTCCTTCGCACCCAAGCGCAAGGATAGTATCGACTACAAGCCGCGCCCCACGCTGGTGAAGCCGGGGCCGGGGCAGAAGGAAGTCTTGCCGCCGCCGCAGGAAAGCATCGAGACGGCGAGTGCCGAATGGCCCGAATCGCCGGAGCAGCGCCGTGCCCGCCTGCGCGCCGATGCCACCTTGCATCAGGACGACCCGGCCTACCAGGCGCAGGTCATCGATGACGTGCAGACGGATCCGGCGTCGGTCAAGGCCGCGCTGAAGCAGTCGGGCTCGAGCCACCCGCCAGCCTGGACTCCGGCCGATTCGGACAAGAGCCGCGCCGCGGAAATCATGCGCCGCCGGGCTGAAGGCAAACAGGGCGACCCGACCACCCGTAGATATCTGAGCGAGCCGCCGGTGCAATACCGCGCTGCTGCCGCCACCGCGCCGCAGGGCGACCTCGGCGAGGACGAGTACAAGAAGGAACGCCGCCTCAAGAAGGAGGCGGCCGCCAAGAGCAAGAGCGGCGGCATGTTCGACTGGCTGCCCTGGTAGGCTGACGGCGCTAGAGGCGTTCTTGGCTGGCTGGATTGGCTGACTTGGATTTGGATCGTCGGCCGGAAATCAGGGTCCGCGTCGCTCCCGAAAAAAGTCTTTCAGCAGCGCTGCTGCAGCGTTTTCGGCCATGCCCGGATAGATGTCGGGCACATGGTGGCAGGTCGGTGACGTGAAGAAGCGAACGCCGTTGACCACTGCGCCGCCCTTCTCGTCGGCAGCGCCGAAATAGAGCCGGCGCAGCCTGGCGAAGGAGATGGCGCCGGCGCACATGGCACACGGCTCCAGCGTCACGTAGAGATCGTGGCCGCTGAGCCGCTCGCTGGAAAGCTTGCGGCAGGCCTCGCGGATCGCCAGCATCTCGGCATGGGCGGTGGGATCGGCAAACTCGCGCGTGCGGTTGCCGGCACTCGCAACGACCGTATCGCCGCCGACAACGACCGCGCCAACCGGCACCTCGCCACGCTGGGCGGCGGCTTCGGCTTCTTTAAGCGCCAGCGCCATGAAATCCTGCCGCTTCACGCGGTTTCCATTCCGATTATCTCCTCGCCACTAGAGCGCGATCCTGTTACTACCCGCGCAAACGAGCAAAGGCCACATGGACGACAAAAACAAGAAATTCCCGCGCAAGGCCGGCCCGAAGCCGGCAGGGCCGCGCGGTCGCGATAGCGCTCCCGGCAAGGGCGGCAAGCCGTCCTTCGGCGCCAAAAAACCCTACACTCCGCGCGGCGACCGGCCAGCAACTGCCGAAGGCGAACGGCCGAAGCGCGACTTCAAAGGTGGCGACCGGCCGTTCAGCAAAGGGCCGCGTCCGGAAGGCAAGCCTTATGAAAAGCGCGAGGGTCCACGCAAGCCTTATGCGCCGCGCGGCGACCGGCCAGCAACTGCCGAAGGCGAGCGGCCGAAGCGCGACTTCAAGGGCGGCGACAGGCCGTTCAGCAAAGGGCCGCGTCCGGAGGGCACGCCCTATGAAAAGCGCGAAGGTCCACGCAAGCCTTACGCACCGCGCGGCGACCGGCCAGCAGCTGCCGAAGGCGAGCGCGGCGAGAGGCGCTTCGACCGTCCCAAGCGTGACTTCGGCGATCGTCCTAAACGTGATTTTGGCGGCGATCGGCCCCATGGCGCACAAAGGGCAGAGGCGGCATCGGATGGTGGCTTCAAGCCGCGCCCGCGTCGCGTCGAGGCAACGGAAGAAGCCGGAGAACGCATTGCCAAGCGGCTGGCGCGTGCCGGCCTGGCCTCGCGCCGCGACGCCGAGGAACTGATTGCGGCCGGCCGCGTCAAGGTCAATGGCAAGATGTTGTCCTCGCCGGCCTTCAACGTCATGCCCGGCGACATCATCCATCTCGACGGCATGGAGATCCCACCGATCGAGCGCACCAGGCTGTTCCTGTTCCACAAGCCGGCCGGCGTGGTCACGACAAACCGCGATCCCGAAGGCCGCAAGACCGTCTTCGACGTGCTGCCGCCCGGGCTGCCGCGGCTGATGACCATCGGCCGGCTCGACATCAACACCGAAGGCCTGCTGCTGCTCACCAATGATGGCGGCCTGTCGCGCGTGCTCGAACTGCCGGCGACCGGCTGGTTGCGACGCTACCGCGTGCGCGTCCACGGCAAGGTCGAGGAAAGCGCACTCGCGGGGCTGCGCGAAGGCATTGCCGTCGACGGCGTCTTTTATGGTGCCATCGAAGCGACGCTCGACCGCGAGCAGGGCTCAAACGCCTGGCTGACACTCGGCCTGCGCGAGGGCAAGAACCGCGAGGTCAGGAACATCCTGGGCGCGCTCGGTCTCGACGTGACGCGGCTGATCCGCATTTCCTATGGGCCGTTCCAGCTCGACGATTTGCCGGAGGGGCATGTGCTGGAGATCAAGGGCCGCGTGCTGCGCGACCAGCTCGGCGAGCGCCTGGTCGAAGAGTCCGGCGCCAATTTCGATGCCGATATCGCCAAGCCGTTTTCCAACAAGCCGGTCAGGCGTGAGCGCGAGGAGGAGCCCGAGCGGCCGAAATTCACCCGCGACGGGGAACGCCGGCCGATCGGCGAGGGCGGCCTGATCAAGAACCGCAAGCGGCGCGAGGGCAGCCGCGACGAAGCGCTCGGCAAGCTGTCGACAAGCCCTGACAGGAGCTTTGGGCCGAAAAAGAGCTTTGGCGAGCGTGGCCCCAGACCTGAACGCAGCGACTTCGCGGACAAACCCCGTGGCGACAAACCTCGTGGCGGCTTCGGTGGGAAAAAATCCGAACGCGAGCAGCGGCCGATCGAACCGCCGGGCCAGCGCAAGGCCAATGTCTGGATGGCGCCGGGCGCACGGCCGATCGGCAAGGGCAGGGCAGAGGCAGACGCCGCCAAGGCGGCAGAAAACAAGGCGCGCAAGGCATCGTTCAAGCCGTCTTACGGCAAGCCCGGCGGCAAACCGCAAGGCGGCGATGCAAAGCCGTTCGGCAAACCGCGTGGCGAGCGCCCGGATAGTGGTGGCGACCGGCCGCGTGGCGGCCCGAAGGGAAGCAATGCGGATCGTCGGCGGTGAGTTTCGCGGGCGTCCGCTGGCGACGCCCCGCACTTTTGCCATCCGCCCGACCACCGACCGCACGCGTGAGGCGATCTTCAACGTGCTGGCGCATCGCTTTCCTGAAAAACTGGACGGCGCGCGCGTGCTCGACCTGTTCGCCGGCACCGGCGCGCTCGGCCTCGAAGCGCTGTCGCGCGGCGCCTCCTACGCTGTCTTCATCGAGGAATCCGCCGAAGGGCGCGGCCTGATCCGCACCAATGTCGAGGCCTTCGGCCTCACCGGCCGCACCAAGATATTCCGCCGCGACGCGACGGGCTTGGGCGAGGCGGGCACTATCGCCGCATTCGGCCTGGTCTTTGCCGATCCGCCCTATGGCAAGGGCCTTGGCGAACAAGCCTTGCGCTCCGCCAAGGCAGGCGGCTGGCTCGCCCCCGGCGCGCTCTGCGTCATCGAGGAAGCGGCGGCGGCGCCGTTCGAGGCAGGGCCGGGCTTTTCGGTTGTCGACGAGCGCAACTATGGCGAGACGGTCATCCGGTTCATCGAGGCCGCCTGAGTTCGGCTTCCGCGATGGCGCCTTCAAAATGACGAACAATTCGCTTTGCCTCGACCAGCAACCCCGCCTATCGTCCCACCACGAACCGGAGCCACCTATGACATTTCAGGCTGAATGGCTGCGCGGAACGCTCTTGGGGCTGGCCTTGGTGATTGCCGCGCCGGCTCTGGCGGATAACAATCCTGACGACGGCGTCGTCACCGATTTCCTGCTCGACAACGGCATGGAGGTCGTCGTCATCCCCGATCACCGCGCCCCGATCGTCACCCATATGGTCTGGTACAAGATCGGCAGCGCCGACGAGCCGCCGGGCAAGTCCGGCATTGCCCATTTCTTCGAGCACTTGATGTTCAAGGCGACCAGCAACCATGCGGCCGGCGAGCTCGACCGCGCCGTCGCTTCCATCGGCGGTTCGGACAACGCCTTCACCTCCTACGACTACACCGCCTTTCATGAGACGGTGGTGCCGCAGGCGCTGGAGCAAATGATGGGTTTCGAGGCCGATCGCATGCGCAATCTCATCCTCAACGACGACGTCATCAAGACCGAGCGCGACGTCATCCTCGAGGAGCGCCGCTCGCGCATCGATTCCAATCCGCAAGCGGTGCTCGACGAGGAGGTCGACGCCACGCTGTGGCAGAACCAGCCGTACCGCATTCCGGTCATCGGCTGGATGCAGGAGATGGAGAAGCTGAACCGCATCGACGCGATGGCTTTCTACAACAAATATTATACACCCAATAACGCCGTGCTGGTGGTGACCGGCGATGTCGAGCCGGAAACGGTCAAGGCGCTGGCCGAAAAGACCTATGGCAAGATCGCGCGCGGCCCGGATCTGCCGCCGCGCATCCGCCCGGTCGAGCCGGAGCAGAACACCAGGCGCACGGTGACGCTGACCGACGGGCGTGTCAGCGTGCCGAGCTTCACCACGCAATGGGTGGTTCCGTCCTATCACACGGCAAAGCCCGGCGAAGCCGAAGCGCTCGACGTGCTGTCCGAAATCCTCGGCGGCGGCAACCGCAGCCGGCTCTACCAGGAGCTTGTCGTCAGGCAAGGCATCGCCGCCGAGGCCGGCGCCTTCTTCCAGGGCACCATGCTCGACGACACCAATTTCACTGTCTATGGCGCGCCGCGCGGCGATGCCAAGCTTGCCGACATCAAAGCCGCGGTCGACGCCGAGATCGCCCGCATCGCGAAAGACGGCGTTACCAGCGACGAGCTGGAAAAATCCAAGGACCGTTTCGTACGCTCGATGATCTTTGCCCGCGACAAGCAGGAGGACATGGCCAACATCTACGGCTCGACGCTCGCCACCGGCGGCAACGTCCAGGACGTCCAGCAATGGCCGGACCGCATCCGCAAGGTCACCGCCGACCAGGTCAAGGCGGTCGCTGCCCGCTATCTCAATCTCGACCACGCAACCACCGGCTATCTTCTGCCGCAAACCCAGGCTGGGAATTGATGTGATGATGAGCCAGCATGGTCCCGCTCTGCCTTCTCCCCTCGTGGGCTCCTTCCCTTCTCCCAAAAGGGGAGAAGGGAAGCGCGCTCTCACCGGTCCTCTTCTAGCAACCCTGTTCCTCTCCCTTCTCTTCCTCATTCTGCCGGCGCTGTCGGCCCGCGCCGCCATGAACATCCAGGAGGTGACCTCGTCCAAGGGCATCACCGCCTGGCTGGTGGAGGATTATTCGGTGCCGATCGTCGCCATCCGCTTCGTCTTCGATGGCGGCGCGACGCAGGATCCGCCCGGCAAGGAAGGGCTTGCCAATCTGATGAGCGGCCTGTTCGACGAAGGTGCCGGCGACCTCGATAGCGAGGCCTTCCAGATCAAGCTCGACGATGTCGGCGCCGAGATGAGCTTCGATGCGCAGCGCGACGGCATCTACGGCTCGATGCGCATGCTGGCCGAGCAGCGCGACGGCGCGTTCGACCTGCTGCGGGTGGCGGTGAACCAGCCGCGCTTCGACCAGGTGCCGATCGACCGCATCCGCGCGCAGATCCTGTCCGGCATCATCGCCAACGAGCGCGATCCCGATACGCTCGCCCAACGCAAATGGCTGGACGCGATCTACGGCCGGCATCCCTACGCGCGGCCCGACCAGGGCACCAGGCAAAGCGTCGCGACGATCACGCCGGCCGATCTCAGCGCCTTCCACAAGGCGAATTTCGCCCGTGACGGCCTGCATGTCGCGGTGGTTGGCGCCATCGACGCCGAAACGCTGAAGCAGAAGCTCGACCTGGTGTTCGGCAGCCTGCCGGAAAAGCAGGCGCTGACGCCCGTTCCCGACATCGACCTGAAGCTCGGCCAGCAGCTCGAGGTCGTTTACGACCAGCCGCAGGCCTCGCTGCAACTCGCCTATCCCGGCGTGAAGCGGAATGCGCCGGATTTCTTCGCCGCGGTGCTGATGAACGAGATCCTCGGCGGCGGCACCTTCACCTCGCGGCTGTTCGATGAGGTGCGCGAAAAGCGCGGCCTGGCCTATAGCGTCAGCTCCGACCTCGTCGACCACGAGCACTCCGAGGCGCTGTCCATCACCACTTCGACCCGCGCCGACAGGGCGGCCGAGACGCTGGCCGTGGTGCGCGACGTGGTCAAGCGCATGGCCGAGGAGGGGCCGACCGAAGCCGAGCTGGCGGCGACCAAGAAATACATGATCGGCGCCTATGCCATCAACAATCTGAATTCCTCCGGCGCGATCGCCTCAACGCTGGTCGAGATCCAGCTCGGCAAGCTCGGCATCGACTACATGCAGCGCCGCGCCGCGCTGATAAACGCGGTGACACTGGACCAGGTCAAGGCAGCCGCGAAAAAGCTGCTCTCCGCCGAGCCGGCCATCATGGTGGTCGGGCCGAAGCTCGGCGCGGCCAACAAGGGATGAGCCCTAGCTTCGGCATCGCCTTTGGCGGCGGCGGCGCGCGCGGGCTGGCGCATATCCATGTCATCGAGGTGCTGGACGAGCTGGGCATCAGGCCGGCGGCAATCGCGGGTTCGTCGATCGGCGCCATCATGGGCGCCGGCATGGCCTCGGGCATGACCGGCAAGGACATCCACGACTACACGCGCTCGATCCTCGGCCGCCGCGCCGAAGTGGCGACGCGCATGTGGCGGGCGCGGCCCGGCACTTTTGCCGAGGCGGTGCAGGGTGGCCTGCGGGTCAGCCAGTTCAATGTCGAGCGCATCCTCAAGGCGTTCCTGCCCGACGCCATTCCCGAGACCTTCGCCGAATTGAAGATACCGCTGAAGGTGACGGCAACCGATTTCTATGGCCACCAGCTCGCGGTGCTCGACGAAGGCGAGCTGCATTCGGCGCTGGCCGCCTCGGCGGCGATCCCGGCGGTGTTCCGCCCGGTGATGCGCGACGGCAGGCTGCTGATCGATGGCGGCATCTACAATCCCGTGCCGTTCGACCTGATCGAGCTCGACGCCGACATCATCATTGCCGTCGACGTGGTCGGCGCGCCGAGCGAGGCGGGCCGCAAATTCCCGACCTCCGTCGACCTGATGTTCGGCGCCACCCAGCTTATGATGCAGTCGATCATCGCCAGCAAGCTGAACCAGAGTCGCCCCGATATTCTGATCCGGCCGGCGGTGTCGAAATACCGGGTGCTCGATTTCATGAAGGTCGAGGCGCTGATGGCCGAGACGGCGGCGATCAAGGACGAGCTGAAGCGCGAGATCGAAAAGGCGGTCGAAGCGCGCGCCAAAGCCGAAGCCAGCAAGCGCACCAACCGTCTCGGCGGATGATAGGCGTCAGGCGTCCGGCGTCAGCGCCCGCTGGACCATGAGCGTGTCGACATCAGGCGGGCAGGGGCGGTAAGATTGGGCGCGAAGGCCGGCGTTCCTTCGCGCCCCCCTCTGCCCTGCCGGGCATCTCCCCCACGAGGGGGGAGATTGGCTGTCATCGGCGCTTTCGCCTATCACCAGCGTTGCAGGATTGAGCGCCGAGGCTGAAGCTTCCGATCTCCCCCTCGAGGATCGAGATCGGCGCCGTTCTCAGCCCCACTTCATCTCGCCGGTGGCAACCTTGGAGCCGATGTCGAGCGCAACGCCCATGCCGAGGCCGGGAAAGCGGGCTTCCATGGCGCTCTTCAGCGCGGCAGCGTCCTTGGCCTTGGCCAGTTCTTCCTCGAAGGCGATGAGATAGGTCTTGGTGTGCTCGACGCCTGAAAGGTCCGTAGCGGCCTCAGGCGTCATGTGCCCGGGCACGACGATCGCCGGCTTGCGCGCCGCGATCTTTTCGAGATTGGCCAGCCAGGCGGCGCGCAGTTCCCTGGTCGGCGTATCGGCGGTCCAGACATGCACGCCAGCAAAGATCATCACCCCGCCGAACACCGCGTTCAGTGCCGGCACGAAGAGATAGCGCCGATTGGCGAGGCCCTCCGCGGCGACGATCTCGATGCTCTCGCCATCGACGCTGAGCGTCTTGCCGTCGAAAGCTTCGGGGATGACGACATCGGCGAGCGCCTGCGGGCCATTCTCCTTCAGCTGCGGCCCCCAAACGGCGAGTTTCTTTTCGACATTGCCGTTGATGGCGGCCACTGTCTCGGCTGCGGCAATCACCCGTGCCTGCGGGAACGCCTGCTTAATCGGCTTGAGGCCGAAATAATAGTCGGGGTCGGACTGGCTGACATAGATGGTGGTGAGCGTCTTGCCGGTCGCCTTGATCGCCTCGGCCACGGCTCGCCCGTCGGGGTAGGTGAAACCGCCGTCGATCAGCACGGCTTCAGTCGCCCCGGAGATCAGCACCGGCGCGCGGAAGAAGCCGTTTTGCCCGGCCGGAAAATGCTTCCAGGAAAGCCCGCCGGCCGCATGGCCGAACCCGGCGGGAGCAAAGACCGCGGCAGCGCCGGCGGCGAGGGTGGTTTTCATGATGGCTCTCCGTGTGAACATGGATGTCTCCTGGGAATGCGGTACTCGGCGGCGCGCAGCCTCGATGCCTGCAAGATGGCAAAAACGGAATGCGTATTGAAGGCCGACAAAATAGACGTAATGTATGCCATTGCCTGACAATGAGGCATCTGCCATGAGCGAAGCATGAACCTGAACCGGCTGGCCTATTTCGCGGCGGTGGTCGACGCCGGCTCGTTCACGCGGGCTGCCGAGCGGCTGGGCATCACCAAGGCGGTGGTCAGCCAGCAGGTGGCGCGGCTGGAGCGCGATGTCGGAACGACGCTGCTGATCCGCACGACGCGGCGCGTCCATCCGACCGAAGCCGGCCGGACATTCCATGCCCGCTGCCTGCAGGTCCTGCAGCAGGCCGAGGACGCCTTCAACGAGCTCGCGCAGGCGGCAGCAGAGCCGACCGGCACGCTGCGCATCGCCGCCTCCAACGACTACGGCACGTCGGCGGTGGTGCCGGTGGTCGCCGCCTTCAGCGCGCGCTATCCCGCCTGCCGGGTGGAGCTGACGCTGGGCGACGAGACGATCGACCTGGTTTCCGGCCACATCGACGTGGCCATCCGCGTCGGCTGGCTGGCCGATTCCAGCCTGCAGGCGCGGCGCATCGGCACCTTCCAACAGTTCATGGTATGCGGCGCCGGCTTTGCAGACCGGTTCACCGCCGGCGAACCGCAAGACCTTGCCGGGCTGCCCTTCGTCGCAAATATGGCGCTGCGCGAACCGCTGCTATGGCAATTTTCGCGCGGCGACAACGAGCAGCAGGCCGTGCGCATGCAGGCAACGATTTCGATCGACGCGACGCCGGCAGTGCTGGCGGCCGTCCGCGCCGGCGCCGGCCTGTCGGTGCTGCCGGACTTTTTGGTGCGGGACGACCTTGCCGCCGGGCGGCTGGTGCAGATCCTGCCCGAGTGGCGGCTGCCCTCCGGCGGCATCTACACAGTCTACCCCGCCGCCCGCTTCCGCCCGCCCAAGGTGACGAGGTTTGTCGAGATGCTGATTGCGGCCGTGCAGAAGGTGGAGGCAGGCGGGCGGGGGCTGATGGCCGAAGCTGCCAATCTCCCCCCTTGAGGGGGAGATGTCGCCGAAGGCGACAGAGGGGGTCGTCTCGCGTGATGCGCCAACCCCCACTATTGCAAAAGAGGAGCCGCGCCCGGTCAAACCGAACCCCTCTGGCCTGCCGGCCATCTCCCCCTCGAGGGGGGAGATCGGCTGTCACGACCCCAGCCCAGCCGCGTACTCCAGCGCCACCACGCCGTTGCTGAATTGCTTGGCGGAGATCAGCTCGAGCGGCAGTTGCGCGCCGGGCGGGAACAGCAGCTTGCCCTGGCCGACGGCACCGGGGTAGCTGAGCAGCCTGATGCGGTCGACCAGGCCGTGGCGCAGCAATTCCTGCGCGACGCTGAGGCTGCCATGCACATAGATGTTGCCGCCGCTGCCTTGCTTCAGCCCTCTGACCGCGTCCGGCAAGGCGCCCTGCAGCAGCTCTGCCGGCTGCCAGTCGAGCGCCGTCAAGCTGGTCGAGGCGATATATTTCGGCAGCGCGTTGAACCGGTCGGCGAAGTCTCCGGTCTCCTTGGGCCACGAGCCGGCAAAGATCTGATAGGTCGTGCGCCCCAAAAGCATGGCGCCGCTGTCGGCCAGCTCGTCGTCCTTGAATTTTTGCATCTCATCGTTCCAGGCGACGCTCGGCAGCTTCTCGACCTCGGCGATGCCATCGACGCTGATGAATTCGGTGACGATGAGTTTTCGCATGGCGGGTTCCTTTCTGCCGGAGGCGGGCGCGGGTCTTGTGCGAACTGCGCCGTCAACTAGCGCCGCGCTTTGTCAGGGGGAGGGGCTTTCCCCTTCAAAGACCGATACCGTGGGAAAAGCTTCTCCGGCCCGCCCGTCGTTCGGTCATGCCGCAAGGTCCGCTTCGGGTGGGGCCGGTCTTTTTGCCTGTCCCCGATTGGATCTGGTCGTAATCACGGGCTGCCTACAGCTTGGCAATACCGGCTTTCAGCAGTCCTTCGCGGACGTGCTGCACATCAGACTCCTGGGCATAGTGCAGGGTGGCGATAAATGAATCGAGGTCGAATTGGGGATCGAGCGTTCTGATCTTGCCCAGATGCGCCGCGGCCGCGATTTCGTCGCCGAGCCAGCCGTAGCAGGCAGCGGCGAAAGCGTGCTGAGCCGAGTCCATGGTCGACAGATGCATGAAAGCTTCGATCGCCTCGCCATACTGGCGCGCGGCGAAATGCGCCTTTCCCAGATGGCTCCAGAACCTCTCCGGGTGGTGCGGGTTCAACTGCATGGCCTTGCGGATCCATTCGATTCCCTCTTCCGGCCTCCCCAGCCACGTCAATAACTCGCCTTGCTGCACCACCACGAGGTCGTAATTGGGATTGAGGGCCAGTGCCCGCTCTTGATGGTAGCGCGCTGTGGTCAGCTCATTGTTGTTCACGTTCACTGCCGCGAGGATGCGGTGGACATCGGCATCGTTGTTGTCCAGCGCCAGCGCCCTGTCCAGCGCTGCCGAAATGTTGTTCCAGACGGCATCCCTGTCTTTGCACCAGTTATGGACCCAGGCCTGGCCAAGAATGCAGGCCCGCCAGGCATGGGCATGGGCATAATCGGGGTCGAGCGTGACGGCCCTTTCTATCAAGGTTTGCGCGCGTTCATTATCCGCAATCGTGCTTCGGTGATGCAGCACCTTGGCAGCAAGCACACATTCATACGCGGCCATGTTTGCAGGTTTCGCCCGCGCGAGCTGGTCCCGCTGAGCCGCCTCGACACGACCGGGCAGCGTGGCTGCGATCGCCGCCGTCACCTCATCCTGAATCGCGAATATGTCGTCCAGCTTCCGGTCATATTTGTCTGCCCAGATATGAGCGTCATTCGCCGTGTCGATGAGCTGAACCGTCACGCGCACCCTGTCGCCGATCTTGCGGACGCTTCCCTCCACCAGGTATTGGACGGCGAGTTTTTCGGCCACCTCGCGCACATTCACGGCGCGGTTCTTGTAGACGAAGGCGGAATTGCGCGAGATGACGAACAACTCATGGTGGCGAGACAATTCGGTGATGATGTCCTCGGTCAGTCCGTCCGCGAAAAATTCCTGCTCGGGGTCGCCGCTCATGTTGCTGAAAGGCAGCACCACTATCGAAGGTTTCGAGATGGATCGCTTTGCCTCGACTTCTGGCAGGGCAGGACTGTCAAACCCAACGCGATAGAGGCGAACCGGGCGGCTGATGTTCTTTAACGTCTTCTCGCCCAGGTCCTCCATGGCAATTTCGAGCCGGTCGGCAATTTGGGTCGCCACCGCTGCGGTCACGCAGATACCGCCGACGTCGGCGAGTTGCTCGATGCGCGAGGCAATATTGACGCCGTCGCCGAAAATATCATCATCGTCGAAAATGATGTCGCCGAGATTTATGCCGATCCTGAATTCGATACGCCGTTCTTGCGGCACATCCGAATTGCGGCGTTTCATGCGCTGTTGGATTTCCACGGCGCATTTCACGGCATCGGTCACGCTCTGGAACTCAACGAGCATGCCGTCCCCGGTGGTCTTGATGATCCGGCCCTTGTTCTTGGCGATGGCGGGATCGACCAGTTCTATGCGATGGGTCCGAAGACGTGCGAGCGTGCCGGATTCGTCGGCCTCCATTAGCCGACTGTAGCCCGCCATATCGGCAGCCAGAATTGCGGCTAGTCTCTGTTCCATCGCTGAACCAAGAACCAAGCCTACGCTTCCTGGGCTGCCAAATCCAGCACTTTGGGCTTGTGGCTGGAATGAAGAAGTCTTCCTACCGCAGCAGCAAGAAAGGGCGCCTTCCGCCTGGTGGCTGCGAACTCGATCGCATCAATCGCGGGAGGCGCCCCGATCCGCGCGCCAGACCACGCTCGGCAGCTTCTCGACCTCGGCGATCCCGTCGACGCTGATGAATACGGTGACGATGAGTTTTCGCATGGCGGGTTCCTTTTGGCGGGGGCGGATGGCGCTGGTCTTGTGCGAACTGCTCCGTCAACTAGCGCGGCACTTTTCAAGGGGAGGGCTTTCCCTATTCGCTCCCAAAGACCGATGCCGTGGGGAAAAGCTTCTCCGACCTGGACTAAGCTCCCAAGATCGGATTGGTATCTGAGGCAGATATCTCCAAAGAACGAATTGTAAAAAGATCATGGGATTCGGGGTCTTCATTCATCGGTCAGATTCGATCTACAACGACCGCCCCGCTGAGCAATACCAGTTTCCTAGCCAGTATCTGCGCCGCGTCGAAGCATGCGTCGGCGACTGGATTATCTACTACGAGCCAAGCAAAGTAGACGAGAGCCGCGGGTATTTCGCGGTGGCCAAGGTCCAATACGTCATCCCAGACCCCGCGAAGCCTGACATGTACCTCGCTCTGATTGAGCCCGGGACCTATCTCGACTTCGCCAATCCTGTTCCGTTCAACGGGGCGAATGGCATCGTGGAGAAGAGTGTACTCAACGAGGAAGGACGGATTTCCGGTCGCGCCCAATCTGCCGTCCGCCCAATCGGTCCAAGTGATTTCAATCGCATTATCGATCTCGGCCTGGACAACAGTGGGGCATTGCTCCCGCGCATTGATGAGATCGGCACGTCTTTCGGCTTTCAGGATGAGCAGGCGCCATTTGAGTTGGAGCTGAGCCGCGACCGCGTGAGTTACATTGGCTCGCGAATCGTACGGGATCGTATTTTCCGCCGCATCATCTTGCGGGCCTATGACGAACGCTGCGCGATTACGGGACTCAAGTTGATAAATGGTGGCGGGCGAGCAGAGGTTTCTGCCGCGCATATTCGACCGGTTGAAGCCAATGGACCCGATATCATCAACAATGGAATCGCACTGTCTGGTACAGCGCATTGGATGTTCGATCGCGGGTTGATCAGCCTATCCGACGATCTGGAAATCATGATCTCCCGGCAGGTTAACGACCTCGAGAGCGTGCAGGGATTTATAAACAAAACCGGTCGAGCACTTACGCCCAGTCGACATTTTGAACGCCCGCATCCTCATTTCCTACAATGGCACCGCGAGCACTGCTACAAGCAGTGAAAGCACCGTCGGCGTGGGAGTGTGTTGGTGGGCACTTCTGACTCGTCGGAGGCCTTCATTCTCTCGTTGCGAATGGCAGCAATGCGCCCAATATCGGCCGTCGGGATCAGTTTTGCTCTTCCTGCAAGCAGACAGACCGTGGGCCAGTCGTGTTTGCGCCTGATGTCGGCCGTAGGGCAAGCTTTGCCGTCGCCCGAAAGTCTGACGTCGGCGAATACGCTGTAGGTCGCGGTTGCACCATGAGCCGACATTCCGTCGAACATCACCTTTTCGGAATTCAAGGCGAACGCTCGTAGCCGATTTTGTAACGTACCTCATCGGAGAAACGGGTGTGGCTGCTAAGTGTGTATGGTCTTGCCATTGGGCTTTCCTTATAATTCTGCCCAGTGGAACAGGTTCAACATCTCGAACGGAAGTTGGTCGCTATCCTCGCCGCCGACGTGGTGGGGTACAGCCGGCTGATGGGGCTGGACGAGACGGGCACACTCTCGCGGCTCAAGGCGCTCCGGCGCGAATTCATCGAACCCGCGATCGAGGGCTATCATGGCCGCATCGTCAAGCTCATGGGCGACGGCGCTTTGGTCGCGTTCGAGAGCGTCGTCGATGCCGTAGCATGCGCCGTTGAAATCCAACGGGTCACCGCGCAGCAGAACCTCGGTCTTCCCGAAGATACCCGGATCGTGTTCCGCATCGGGATCAACCTTGGTGACGTGATCCCCGACAAGGACGACTTCTACGGCGACGGCGTCAACATCGCGGCCCGGTTGGAAGGACTGAGCGATCCTGGCGGCATCGTCATCTCGGGAACGGCCTACGATCAGGCTCACAACAAGCTCGGCCTGACCTTCAAGTCTCTCGGCGAACAGCGTCTCAAGAACATTCCAGAGCGGGTCCGCGCCTATCGGGTTCTGCTGGAACAGACCGCAGGAGCCAATAAGTCGCGCTCTCGGCGATGGCCTGTGATCGGCGCCACGGTGCTCGTTCTGGCTCTGATAGCGGGGATTGCGGTGATTCTCTGGCCGCAAGCGATTGCCCTGCTGCCCGGTCACGGTTCCACCCCGGTCGGTTCGTCGGTCGGCGAGCCCTCCATCGCCGTGCTGCCGTTTACGGATCTTAGCGAGAAGGCAGGCCAGGATTATTTTGCGGAAGGGCTCGCAGACGATCTCATCACCGATCTCTCGAAGATCTCGGGGCTCCTCGTCATCGCACGCAACTCCGCGTTCTCCTTCAAGGATCGATCCCTCGACGTCGACGAGATCGCGGCGCAGTTGAACGTCCGTTACGTGGTCGAGGGCAGCGTCCGGCGGGAGGAAGATCTAGTCCGCATCAATGTCCAGCTCATCGATGCCCAAACGGGGAGCAACATCTGGGCCGAGCGATACGACCGCGACTACTCCAGGATATTTGCACTTCAAGACGAAGTGATCGGGCGTATCGTTGAGGCACTTTCGGTGCGTCTGACGGAAGGCGAACGAGCACAGATTGCTCGCCTCCCCACGCGAAGCCTGGAGGCATACGATTTCTACACCCGAGCCGAGCAGAAGGTTTATGTGGTCGACAACAGGTCTCTCGGAGAGACCCTGTCCCTGTATCAAAAGGCGATCAAACTCGATCCTACGTTTGCAGATGCTTACTCGGGCTATGCCCGCGCCACGGTGGACGTGCTCGGCTTCGACTACCAGGTGCTCATGCTCAGCGCCGTCGCTCGCCAGCGCTCCTACGAAGCGGCAGGGCGGGCGCTGGAGCTCAATCCGCAATCTGCGCGCGCCTATGCCGTGCTCGGCATCCTGCAGATGCTGGACGGCGAATGGGACCAGGCGATCGCGTCGGTCCAGAAAGCCGTCGCGCTGGACCCGAATGGCGCGGAGGCGGAGCTCAATCGGGCGATCGTGCTGACCTACGCAGGACAGAACCTGGAGGCGCTGGCAGCGATGGAACGCGTGTTGCGGCTCGATCCCAAGCCGCGCGCTCAGGTCTTCGACTATTACGGCTTCGTGCTCTACATGAACCATCAGTACGAGAAGGCTTTGCAGGCGCTGAGCAAGGTCCAGCCGGGAGAGCGCAGCGACCTTGGTCTCGAAACGCTGGCCATGGCAAATGCGCGGCTTGGCCGCATGGCCGAGGCGCACGATGCGGCTGCAGCTATCCTGAAAGAGATACCCGAACAGAACCTCGCTGGTTATCGTGTCGTTTACGCCCACCATCGGCGGCAAGAGGACCTCGATCACCGGCTGGGCGCCCTTCGCGCCGCGGGGATTCCCGAGCGGAGCTTCGATTTTCGCGGGCGGGAGGAGGACCGCCTGGGTGCCGCCGCGATCCGAGCCCTAACGGGCGATCGGACATGGGTAGGACATCAACACAATGGCGCAGCCTTCGTCATGGAGCTGAGTGCAAATGGAGATGTCGCACTGAGCTCGCAAAGCAGCATCATCACCGGCACGTCCAGCGTGGATGGCGACCTCTTCTGCACGCAATCCACCGCGACCTTGCTCGGCCGCAAGTTCTGCGCCCCGGTCTATCGCAATCCCCAAGGGAGCAGCGATAAGCAGGACGAGTATGCTTGGCCGGACTCCGTCACAGTCTGGTATTTCTCGGTGTCTCCGTGACGGGCGCCATTCAACTTGCGGGCTCACGACATCGCGCCGGAGCTAGTTGGCGGCCGCTCTAGCCTCGAATTCCTTCGCCTCCACTGCGGGCCATTCGGCTTCCCCTTTCGCAATGACAGGCGCCGGGTTGGCATCGAAGTCTTCCTCCAGGCCCTCCTTTCCGGAGAACAGGAAGAGCTTGCCATTGACGATGCGGAAGGCTTCCGGGTCAAGGTTCGCGGATGCCTCCTTAACTGACATTCCCCCGGTGCAGAAGCCGCCGAACTGAGGGGCATAGCGCACCGGCTCGGAAACAAAGGCATCCCGGTGTTGGACGCTGGCGAAGTACCACGTTGCTCCGAGCCACTTCCTCGAGATCTTGGGCGAACCCATCGTCGCGCGACCGTCGGTGAAATATGCTACCGGATCATAACCCAGGATGGCGACATTGCCGAAGTATCCGGTGTTCACTCCGTCGCCGGCGTGGGATCCACCGGTGCCGAAGAGGAGGAAGGCGGCGGCTACTCCCGCGCAAAGCAAACTGTCAAACGTTCTGGAACGGTTCTCTGTCATGTTCTCCTCCAGTAGCCTTTCTCGATGTCAGTTGCCGAGGGCGATGCACACCTTGTACGACGACCCCATCGTTTCCTTGGGTTGGCATTTTGCGCCGTGCTTCTTGAGCAAAACCATCACGTCGGTGCTCTGATAGAATGTCGCGCGGCTGAGAGGCGTGTACCCGTATTCCTGGATTGCCTCGACCTGTGCGCCGTGCGAGATCAACAGCTCCGCGATGGCCGTCTGGTTCTCTTCTGCTGCCACATGCAGCGGCGTGATCTTGTGCGTGCTCAACGCGTCGACCTCGGCCCCGTGGTCGAGCAGCAATTTTGCTATGTCCAGGCTTCCTGAGTAGGCTGCCGCATGTAGCGCGGTGAAGCCGCGATCGTTGCGGGCTTCGATGTCCGCCTTGGCCCCGATCAACGCAATGGCGACCTCGGTCTTGCCGGCAAGCGCCGCATCGATCAGCGGGGTCTGACGGCTCTCGTCGCGATCGTTCACATTGGCGCCTTGTGCCAGGAGTTCGGCAACCTTTCCGGCGTCGCCCTCCCGAGCAGCGTCGTTGAGCGGCCCGGCCGTCACCGCACCGACGGCAAACCAAGAAATGAAAGCAACGACCAGAGCCCGACTGACAAGCCGAAGCCAACCGGTTTCGAAAAGCCTGACCCGGATCGGGAAGGCCCTCGGCAGCAACAATCGCCTGTAGACCGTCATCGTCTGACCCTCCGGGCGCGCTCGCCCGCGGATGGACGTGTATGAGATCAGTCTAATACATTTGGCGCAGCGGAGCCATAGGGTGTCCGGGTTATGCGCGAGTCGAAGTCGCGCGAGGCGCCCTGTGTCACCCCCGGCAGCGGGCTATCCGGGCACCAGCACCACGACCGCTAGAATGGCCATCAGCAGGCAGGCGGCCAGGCCGATCATATCGTGCTGCCGGAAGCGCCAGACGGCGTGGCGAGCATTAGGACGCCGATGACGGCGATTTAGAGTGGAACGAGGTTCATCCTTTAAAAGGGCAGCCCACCAGCCTTGCGCTTGTGCGTAGGCGCGAAGTTTAGTGTCAGCTTCTTGATGGGCGCGCTGGCAGTGTCGCTTGGGGAGAACCCTGTGTTTCCGTAGAAAAAGGCGATGTCGAACTGACCATCCTTCGCGAAAAAGGGGGCCGAATGTCTGGAATGGGTCAAACCCGGGGGCCGCCTAACCCAGGCAATGTCCGCTTATGCGCCTTTAGTTACCCAAAGTGGACCGACGGCTTCCGGCCCGATTGAGACGTCCACAAAGCTTCGTGCGATGCCAAGCCGCGCGCGAGCGGATGCGGGCAACGTCGGCAAAGTGGAACAATCCGGCAGCCGGCGGGTTTGTAGGATGAAGGGCGATCTGTTTCGGAGGAAGATTACGATGAAACGCGTCCTTGCCCACCATGCGGTGCGACTGATGCTCGGCGGCGTAACCGCCTGTCTGCTGACGGTCGCCCAAATTCCCAACCCGATTGCGCCATCGTCGCTCGTGTCCGAGGCAAGGGCTGCCACCACCGTTTCGATCAGCACATTCTACGAAGACCTGTCTTCCTATGGTGATTGGGTGTCGTATCACGGAGCGACCGTTTTCGTGCCGGTTGATGTACCTGACGGTTGGCGTCCGTATACCGTTGGACACTGGGCCTATACCGAGCAGTATGGCTGGCTGTGGATATCCGACGAGCCATTCGGCTGGGCGACGTACCATTACGGCCGGTGGGGCTATGCCGACGATATCGGCTGGTACTGGGTTCCAGGCACCCGTTGGGCGCCGGCTTGGGTGAGTTGGCGTCGTGACAGGGAGCATATGATTTGGGCTCCGCTGCCGCCGCGCCGCGATCCGGATTTGATTTCGATCGAGGTGACCTTCGACACGACGCCGGATTATTACTGGGTTGTGGTCCCCACCCGCGAATTCCTTGCTGCGGACATTTCTACC
The DNA here is from genome assembly GCF_040318035.1 of Mesorhizobium sp. M1329. NCBI lineage: Bacteria > Pseudomonadati > Pseudomonadota > Alphaproteobacteria > Hyphomicrobiales > Phyllobacteriaceae > Mesorhizobium > Mesorhizobium sp. M1329. The sequence goes on from NZ_JAMYLN010000047.1 coordinate 33,405, forward strand.
GTCGTCATCCGTGATGAGCCGGAGTTTTTGCGCATTGTCGAGGCGGCCGAGCCGGCCGGCGACGTGACGATCCAGAACAATGTGGTGATCAACAAAGTCATCGATGTTGATGTGATCGAGAAGGAGACGGACCAGAAGGTGACTGCCGTCAAGGTCAGCAAGACCGACGCACCCGAGCAGTCCGGCAAATTGAAAAACGATACGGTCACGGTCTTTCAAGGTGAGGTGAAAGCCGATGCCGATGCCAAACCAGCTAAGCTCAAAGACATCGAGGAGGTGAAGCAGGTTCAGGCTGGCCGCAAATCGAAGCCGACCGAAGGCGCA
>NZ_JAMYLN010000048.1:0-32482 GCF_040318035.1 Mesorhizobium sp. M1329
GCGCCCGTCGCTTCACCGGCCCAGCAGGGCACAACCCACGCCGGAAACGAACTCAAAACTGGATAGAAACTGGGGGCAACGTCACTTCGCCACCGATGCCTTCTTTGGCGCGGTTTTGGTGGGCGTTGCTTTGCGGCCGAGGCCAATGGATTTAGCAAGGACGGACCGCTGAGCCGCGTAGCTCGGCGCGACCATAGGATAGTCCTTCGCCAGACCCCACTTGGCCCGGTATTGGTCAGGTGTCATCCCCAACAGGCCCAGATGGCGCTTCATAGATTTGAATTTGCGCCCGTTCTCTAAACTCACGATGTGGTCTGGGAATATCGACTTCTTAGGATTTACCGCTGGCGTGAGCGATGGCGGCGGCTCCTCGACCGGCTGGACCAGTCCTGACAACGCAGAATTTACGCTGGCGATCAAATCAGGGAGCGCAGTCGCTGGCATAGCGTTATTCTGAACATAAGCGGCGACAATGTCCGCAGTAAGTTCCAACAAATATGCGCTTGTGGTTGCTTCACCCTCGTTTGCCATCTTTAGATCCCCTCTTGCTTTTATCCGTTCCTTATCAGGAAACACAGAGCGCGCAAACTTATCTGGCGCTACGCATGTTCCACGGGAGGGCGTATTTCTTGATCAGACCCAACTCTAGCCCAGCACTGCCATGAACCGGAAGGCCGTTCCACTCCATATCGGGCGGGAAGGCAGCGTAGACATCTACTTTAGGACGCGTCGCCAACTCAGAGATCATCGTTGCATTGATGCGAAGGCTTGTCCGCTGCGAAACCCCGGGACGGCCATAAAAGTAGAGCCGCTTGGCCAGCCCCATAGTCGCAACGCCGACGTACAGAACGATGTCATCCATTGCAAAAGCATATACACCCACCGCCTTTGGCAGGTCCCGATCGATGACCAATCGCTGGTCCGGCGAAAGGATCCAGCTTCCGACATGCTCAAAGCCGCCAGCGACCAGCATCTCCACATAAGCGGCCCTTTATCAGGCTTCGCCGTAGTCGCATTGGCGGGCGCGCTTGGCTATCCTTTTCGCCAATGCCTGCGCCCCGAAGTACTCCATAGGCAAATTGATATCGTATGCCAAGGGTCCGAGCGATCTCGGCCGTGGTCATGCCTGACCTAGCCAATTCGCGAATCTTTTCGGATTTGCTCATGCCGCCAAAGCTACCAGTGGCCGCTGATTTGGTCGATGACGCTGCGGACCGTGCTGCTAGTTGAAATTGGCCTTCGGAATTCGTTCGATCGTCAGTGTGGGGCTGTTGCTCATCAGTCCGTTGGAGGACGCCGTGAAGCGCTCAGAAGTCGCCTGCTTAACGCCCACATACTCGATGTGCTCGAATTGGTAGGCACCGTCTCCTCGAGTCTGCGAGCTTCCCGCCATGCCATCTTCGAGGCCGTAGGCATCGATCACTTGCTGTGCGAAATCTTGTATGGACATCCCACCGGCAATGTCGAAGTAGCACTGATAGAGGTCCAGACGATCTGCTTGTCCGTCGCGGAACATGACCTTACCGCACTGCTGTTCCCCCCTCACAATGAAGAGCGTGCCGCTCGCAGCTCGAATTATATTAGGACCACCGTCGGTGCGGCCCCCCAATATCTTCGGTGCGGGCAGCTCGTTTTGGAGGACGAACGTTCGATCCAACGATTGAGCTAACTGAGCTTCGGTCATTCCAAGCTGAATGCCGCGAAACGAAGACATGTTGCCGCGCGGCTGTTCGCTTCCATCAGCGTTGGGCGTACCGTCCGCTTCAGCAATTCTTGCCGGGCACAAGGCTTTGAAATTGCCGATCGCCACATCGTAGTCCGACCAATGCTCCTCTGATGTGTCACCGTCCTGCGGCTCGAGGTTATATGGGTAGTCACCATCCCCGGCCGGGCCTTTGAATGTGAACCGGCGACCCCAGACATTGGTGAACTCGCCGGTTTCACAATTGGCGGAAATGCGGGGCTGGACCTTCACTTCAGAAAGCACCCGATCGATGCATTTCTGGCTGTCAGTCTGCTCATCTTCGACGCAGTAGCTCTTTGCGTTCTCCCGCGTGAATTGGAGAGCTAGTTCGGCCTTGCCTGTATTGATGCCCGATCGTCCCGTGATGGTCACGTTTATTCCGGCCCGCGATCCGTAAGACAGGAGGTCGTCTTCTCCGGCTGCCGCAAAGAGAGCTCCTAGCAGCAGGAAGAAGGCCACGGTTGCGACGGATCCTCCTTTTAGGCTGTTCATTTGTGCCGCTCCGGTTCGGCTGGCCGCCCTATTGCCTTCGGACTCCGAGCGCTTCGCCACGCGAAGAAGGCCATGGTGGCTAGGATTAGGTCGGCTATCGCCCAAACTGTCATGTCAGGGAATGAACTCGCGGCCAGAAATGCGAGCAGGCTGCCAACCACGAACACGATCGCCGAGACGATCGGCAGGCCGAAAGCAAACGCTCCGCCCACGAAAAAGAGCAGGCCAACGAACACGCCGACCGATCCTGCCCCGGCTAGGTCTTGGTTCGAGGCCAAGCTTCCGCCGGTTGCTACCGCACAAGACTGCAGCAGCACGATCAAGCCGAGCAGAATGCCGATAATTCCAACTGCGATTTTCACTTCAATCCCCCCGAGGATTTGTGACCCATCGATTGCTCGGACATGAGCAACTCCCCGACTAAATAGGGGACTGTCAGTCCGTCGATTGTCAAGCCGTTTGTGTTGCCTTCTTGCCCACGATGAACGTGCGCAAGATCATTGGCTGGAATCTCCGCAAGCTCCGCGTCGAGCAGGGTCTGTCGCAAGAGCGGCTGGCTTTGGCGGCCGAGGTCGATCGGTCTTACGTCGGCCGAGTTGAGCGAGGTTCGGAGAACGTCACGCTTGATACGCTGGATGCTCTCGCAAGGGTTCTTGGTGTGCCCGCCGCGGCGCTTTTGACCGAGCCTCCCAAAGGAGCTCGACAACCATCCCCGCTTTCGTCCGGCAGAAAGTCGAAGGCACCATAGACGGGCGAGCGGATGTGCCCTCATGCCCTGTGCAGTGAGGACCATCAGTACTCCTCCGACAACATGACCGTCATGATCCGGGTGGTGACGGCTGGATCGGCAGGATCTGGCGACAGGTTGACCAGAGCGCGATCGTAGTAGTCGATTTTCCAGAACAGCTGTCGGTCGCCGACGTGAAGGAGGGCGCAGTCGTGTTCGCCCCATGGATCGTTGTTTCCATCGAAAGCGTCGAAACTGGCCACAGCCAGTAGAATTGTAGCGATCTCGTGGGCGGGCAGCGCGGCGATACCGGCGGTCATCACCATGCGCCCGCCAAATCCGGTCCGGCGGAGCTGGTCATTGAGGGTTCGAATGCGCGTCTTTTGATCAGCCGCCGCCCGGTCGACGCGCTCTTTTGAGCAAGTCATGGGTCAGTTCCTTTGATTGGATGTCTGATTGAGGGGTGGCGGGCCGGGACGAACCCGGCCCGTTTGCAAGGCCGCTTATTTCTTCGCCAACTGGCGGGGGTGAATCAGGCCAAGTTGGTAGTAACTGCGGTCGATCTGCGGGGCTTCCGGGTAATCCCTGAACTTCAGGGTGTAGATGCCTTTGGCTTTCGCCTTCATAATCCGGGCTTCGAAATATCCCTCGTCGGGACCCTCCGATGCCAGGACCATATCACCGACTGCCAGCTTTGCCCAAAGGTCGCTACCATCACCGCCAGCGGAGCCGTCGCCCCCGCTGTGGCCCACCACGGCCTCAGGCGAGCCCGCTGAAGCGTTTTCAGGGGTGTCGGCGGCCTTATTATCATCGCCCGGCCCGCCGTCGCGCTCGTCAGCGACCCCCGCAAGGGCCACGATGCGCTCGTAGAGCTCCGCCTTGGTAAAGGGCACGAACGCCTTGCCACTGTCGAACAACTTGCCAGCCGGAAGGCGCATGACGATCTCCGCGGCTTCGCCCGGTTCGATGCGATGTGAATGCATTCCCATCCGCTTCGCTGCCCCTTCCGCCGCCTCGACATCGGGCAGCAGGAAGACCGAGGCATGAGGTTTACGGGCATCATCCCGGCCAAAGACGATCAGCGAGGGGGTGGTTTCGGAGGCCACGCTCATTGGCCTGCCTCCAGATATGACAAAGGGGCCAGATGGCCCCTTGCGGTGTGGTGTGTTGGCTGCCGACATGGCATGTCGGGTCGATCTGTCAAAGGCATGTTAGTGCGCTCCTGTTAGGGTCTGGCCCAAGCCCGTCGAATGACGCAGCTGGCCACAATCCAGTTTACAGGAATATTTTCCTAAAGTCAATGTCCCCGCTTTGGGAGCTATCGCTCGGCTTCGCGCTTCTCGGTACCGCCGCCGTGACCAAACGGTCTGTACCCCTCAAGAATCCGGGAATCCGCGTGAGATTTGCTAATCGATACACGTAAAGGGGGGAAAATGCCCAGTCCTGATGTCGGGACGGTGGATCGTCGGAAATTACTTTGCATCCTCTCAAAGACTCAGATCGGCTACGGAATAAATCTCAAGCGGCCGTTCCGGATGTTTGGCTACGAGGATATTTGCGAGTGGATGTACCGTGCTTGTTGAGGCGGGCTGATTATCGGTAGAGAGGAAGATCATACCGTTTCGGCAGCCGAGGCGACTGCCTCGGTCACATCGCGAGCACCTTCCTCGTCCCAGACCCTATCATCCAAGATGAACCGCCAGCTATTGGTGTGCTCTACGCGCTTTGCACGGCGCACCACGACCGCATGCGGGATGACGATAGCCTTCGTGACCCGATAGCTTTCATCGAATAGGACCGCGGCCAGGAAATCAAACGCGTTGTCAGGTAGCCGTCGGATCGCGCTCAATTGACGCGAGGCATTCCTCGGCGTCACTCGACGGCTCTTGATTTGGTATCGTATGCCAGCGGCATCTGTAGCATCGTGACCAGTAGACGAGTTGTTTCCCAGCGACCAGCCAAATGCTGTTGCAAATAGAAGCTCGGCGTAATCCCCGAGGGGCGCGTTGGAGGTGCGGACGATCTCCCGATCCCGTAGCTCTTCCATGATCTGGCTATGCAAGATCAGCAGTTCAGTGACGCCTGCCGTTCGAATGATTTCTGGTCGGCCCGGCAGGGATGCCTGCTCGACAATCTCAGAAATAAGCACGCCTGTTTCGTACTCTCCGGCAGGTACTATTCGGCGCAACATATTCCCGATGATCATCCGTTGTTGGCCGGGGTTTAGGTGCGAATATCGGGTTTGTCGGTCGATCCCATAGCGCCTAGCTACCCCGTATAACTGGCCTAGATCCAACTGCCCATCCGGCCCTCTTACCTGCGGCTCGAGCCAGAGATTGAAGGGACCGGTGGCTGTCTTCTTCAGCCAAGCGTCACGCTGCTCAGGTGAAATCTTCATTCGGCATCCCTACGGTCCGTCCGGACGTATCGGTCCGGTTGTGGTCGGTGCAAACCGCCACTTTCTCTCCCGGGGAATTGTGGGTGACGAAAGTGACGGGTTTTCCCTATTAATGTGAAAGTAAAGTACGCTTTAGTATAGCTTGTCAGCTTAACCCGTCACTTTCGTCACCGACCATTACCGGGGGCAACCCAGTGGCCGCGCGGGGGGCGAGCAACGGGACGGTCACCTTTCAGACTGAGGCCTACGGCAGCGTCTCCGCTGTTGGTATGCTTGAAATCGATGCCAAGACTTTGAAGGCTTTTCTTGAAGCTCGGCCGCTGTTGAGTGAACGTGAAGCCCATCTCCTTCGACCAAGATTGAAAGGCGGAATAAAGCATCTCGGTCGAGCACTGCCCAGATCTGACGCACTTTTCCTCGATGAATCCTGGCACCGGATTTGCCGACAGGATCCATGCATTGGTTGCGCGGACAACGTCGGCCGGTTTTCGGAATTTAAGCCCTCGCTGTTGAATGCGCGTCCAGCCTTCGAGGGCTTTGTTGAGAATGCCGGACATCTCGGTAGCCCAGATGGTCTTGAACAGATCCCTGTCGATTTCCTTTTCGGTAAAAGTTTGGTCAAAAGGCACGACCACAAGGCGACGGCGCATACCCTCACTAAGGTCTGCAAGCGACGGCGGGTTATTGCACAACAGCATCGGCACCGTGCGCACAATGAAATTGAACTGCTCTCCGAATTTGCGCTCGGCGGAAATCAGCTTCGCTTCGCTGATCCTTTTCAAATCGCCGTCGGGAAGCCGTGTCCCCACCTTCACATCGTCGTCAACGAAAAGCAGCTTGCCGAGCAGGTTGCTGGTCGAGAACTGGTTTTGGTTTAGATCCTGCACCCGCATCGCGGCAACGAGCTCCTGGCCGAGCAGCCGAATCAATGTGTCGACCAACGTGGTCTTGCCGTTGCGACCTGCTCCTCGACATATCACGATGATCGGGATAGGCCGCTCAGGCTGAATTACATAGCCCGCGAATTCGTGCCAGAAGGCCGCCATCGCAGCGGGGTTGGAAGACTTACCGAAAATTTCCGAAAGGGCCTTATCGAACAGAGGACATGTAGCACCGGGTAGGTATTCTACATCAAGGCAGTTCCGCAAGAATGATGACGGCGAGTGGGCGCGGAGCTCGGGCGTCCCGTCAGGACCCAGCCAAAGCTCACCGTTCTTGCAGTTAACAACCATTGGCGGCGTGGACTTAAACCGGAGCTTGTCCTCGTCGGTTGACACGTCTGCCTTCAAAAGACTCTCTACTTGACCGATAAGCGAGGCGGTGTTGTTTTTTTGCGCCTGCAGAGTCTTGACTGCTTTCAGCGCCTGACCCTGGATAGTCTTGCCCGATATGGGTGCCCAGACTCTGCCGCCGTACGCCCAGAACTTGCCGTCAGCAGCATAGATGAGATGATCACCACCGGCATAGTGGGCATCTAAAACCGCTTGCGCGATAGCTTCGGCCGCGTCCTTGCCGGGGTTCGATATGGAATACTGACCTACGCTGCGAACAATCTTTTCAACCTCTGCCTCGCTCACCGGTGGAGTGCATTTGCCCGTATTCACCACCTTCAACGCGGCAAGAAGGGCGGCCTCATCGATCCCAGTGTTGCGCAGGTTGCCCGCGACGCTGGTCAGATAGGTGTTGCGAGAACCTTCCGTGACAGGAGAGTTCGGGGTTGCCTCGTTCAGCACCGGCCTATCGCCCGTTTGGCCGGTCATTAGCGTCAGCAGCCACAGCGGAAGTGGCGCAGGCTTGACCCGATTAAAGTGTCGGCCTTTTTTGTACCGATAGACGCGGCCGCTCGGGTGAATGCTGCCCGGTCCGACCGTGTAGTTACCTTCTGCACGGATATCCAGACCCTTGCCGAGATGCCCGACTCGGCCGGAGATTGGTGCGCCTGTGTGGCGAAAATAGTAATGGCGTCCCGTTCCCGTAGTCACGGTCGTCGTTGGCGGAAGGGCCTCGTGGTTCCCTATCAGGGCGCTTAGGGACGCGCGCCCTTCCTTGCCATCGACGTCCAACACGACGAGACCGGATTTGAGGCCTGTAACGATCCCAATGTTCGCTTGAGGGTTGGCCACGAGAAATGCCCTAGCCTCGGCAACCGTATTGATTGATTTGCGCGAGCTGAAGCCAGCGGTAGGTTCCTTTCCTCGGGGGACAAGCGGCACGATGGACGCGCCTGCTTCGATCCAATGTCGCGCACACGAGCGTCGAAGAGTCGCTGGATTGAGCTTAGCGGGCATACCGGATATCCTTTTTGATGATGCACGGTGACAAGCGCTCGTCATGGCAGCCCGACAAAGGCACTGAACAGGGGTGACCAGCGAACAAGTCACAGTCGCCGGGAAGGATTGGCGCAACCTTCCAGCCCGCGACCCGAATGCCGACGAAATGCCAGGACAGTCGGTAGAGGCGTGCTCGCGGGGTCATGGCCGCAGGCTCACACGGTATTCAAAAGTCGACGCGAATAAGCGGCAACCTACCGAGTTCGAATGGTCTTTCTGTGGATGGAATGGAATCGACACTGCGCAACTTCCTTGTTGGCTCAAGGAAGGGCAGACGCCTGTCGATGCTGCGGTCGCGCACGAACAATAGCTCCTGGCCCCGCCTCGCGGGTTTCTGTTTTTTCAGAATCCAGGTCGCTGTCTTGCGTTGAGCGAATTTGCTCAAGAAAGGCGTTCAAGACGCCTTCGCGTGAACCCGGTAGCAGGAGTTGTTCAAAGTGCTCGAATACACTGCCTGAGCAGCGCGGAAGCTTGTTATAATGTTTCGCGTCATGAGTAAAGTGTTCGAGACGTACTGAATGCGCATCGAGGCAGGTCACATCGTGGTCTCGACTTTTGCACCACATCGGTGCTACACAGGCCACGCAAATTGGCTAGCCTTGCGATTGATTTTGTTATCTTTTTTCCGCAATCTGCCCATTCCTCTTCTGGGCACCAAATTCCCGTTTCGAACTTTTTGATAGGGTTCGGAAACCCAAGAAAAAGCCCGGTTTTGCCGGGCTTTTTCTTGGCCGGATGTCCTAGGCTGTACGCGTCGACAGCGCACCAGGATTTTCGCTCGAGAGCCGGCGACGACAACGATCCCCTCCTTTTCAGCCGCGAGCTCGGCAGCTGCCTTTTTTGGAAAGCATGACGTTATCGTCGAAGCTCATGTCGGCTGGGCCGTTGCCGGCACCCGCCAACAACACAGATGCCGCAATCGTCATACCACCCTGCCTCGTTTCCATATCACCTTCCGCGAGCCGGCAAACAACGTGAATCCGCCACAGGTGATCGCAGCGAAGACGGGCAGACCATGCGGTGAACTTTCCATCGCCATGCCGGCGATGAGCGGCCCCAGGAGCGCGCCGATACCCCAGGCGATGGAGAGCAACGCATAGATGCTGAGCAATTCTGCGTCCTTGTAAGCCTCGCCGAGCATGGCGACCGTAGTCGTATAGATGCCGACGAAGGCACCTCCCCACAGGAAAAGCAGGGAATAGGCAACCCACGGGTGCAAGAAGGCCAAGGGCCATGCAAACGCCCCAAGCGTCGATATGGCCGCAAGGGCAATCAGCAGCCACCGGCGGTCCATTCGGTCACCGAGCCAGCCGATGGGCAATTGCAGCAGGATCGAGCCGATAAGGAGCACGGTTAACAGGAGCGTCGCTGAATGCTCCGGCCATCCAAGGCGGATGGCATAGAGCGGCAATAGGCTGAGACCGGCCGCTTCCAATGCGGCGTTCAAGACTGAGGAAGCAACCGCCACTGGCGCTAGTTTGAGGTACCGAAACGGATTGCCGATATCCTCGCGCGCTGGCTTGGCTGCATCGGGCCTACCTACGATCAGGACCACGCAAGCGACAAGTGCTATTGCAGCGCCGACAACGAAAGCAAGAGACTCCTCACGTCCGACCAGGACCAGGATGGCAGGGCCAATTGCGGTGCCACAGGAAAGAGCGGTCATATAGATTGCTATCATTCGTCCCCGGTTTCTCTCAACGGCAAGCTGGTTGAGCCACGTTTCGGAAACGACAAACAGCGTCTCTGACGCCGCTACGAGAGCCGCACGCAAGGGAAACCAGACCCAAAGAAACGGTGCCAAGGGAAAAAAGACGAACAACCCGCCCGATGCTATTAGAGCTCCCTTCGCCAGCCGCACAAATCCAAGCTGCTGTGCAAGGCGGGGCAGGTAGGGGGCCGCCAGAAGTACACCGATGGCGTAGATGGCACTGTTCGCCCCAATAAGGCTTTCGGAATAGCCCGCTTCCGCCAGCTCAAGTGCAATCAGCGGTGCGCTGAGGCCATAGGTCAGCCCGAAGATTGCGGCGGTCAGGATGACGACCGCTGACGTGCGCACAAGCCCGCTCATCATGCAGGCGCCCCGTCGCGCTCGGCCACATGGGCGAGCTTGCGGCCAGTGCTGAACGCGTCGGAGAGCTTGCTTCTCCAGCGCCGGTCGCTGTGCTCAACAACGCTGCGCAGGAGGCGCGTATAGTCCAGAACGAGCCCAGGGGTCCACGTCAAGGCCTCAGCCCGGCCGCGCACGAGCCGCAACAACCAGAATTGCGGGTTGCTGATGATCTTGAAGAGATCCCGCCAAACATGGCCGTTGTACGATGCGCCCTCCAGAGCCGCATCGAGTGCCTGGATAACGGTTGTCGAGCAGTTGCGGGCCGTGAGATTGTAGGTCTTGTCCTGAGAATATGCTTCCCAGAATATCCTCAGGGCTTGCGGATTGAACCTGTGGAACGTCACCTTCTGGTCCGGCTCACACCAGTCGGCCGATTCCTGTGCAAGGGACTCGTTGAACCGCCCAGCTACATCATTCTCATGTCCCGCCGAGAGAATGGCCCGGAAGTCGTCAGCGCTGTGGTCGATGTCGTCGAACGGATAGTGGCTGATGTAAAGGTCCGGTGGCATTTCCAGCGCGGAATGGCCCGTTGAGATCACGCCTTTCTTGTCGACTGCCGCGACATACCGGTCGATTAGAATCCTGCGCTCCGGGTCCTTTATCGAACCAACAGCCGTCCAGACATAGACATTGAGGACCTCGTCCGCCTTGGCCCAGACATCGCCGTTTGCGGGAATGACCGGGCGGGCCACGCGACCCTGCCAGTTTCGGGCCGCATAAAGCGGCAGGGAGGTGATCGAGCCGCCTTCCGGCAATTGCCGTAATGGCAGGGCCATCCGCACAAGTGCATAGCCGGATGTCAGCAGAAGGAGCGCAAAGCAAAATGGAACTGTCAGCTGGTGCGGGACCGGCCAGGACATCAAGATGCCAATGGCCAGGCTGATCTCGATCAGGCCGGCGATAATCCCCACCCGCCAGCGTGGGTTGTGGATCACCAAAGCAGAGCCGATCCGAAAGAGCCCGTCAACCAGGAAGGCAGTGCCGAACACGATTGCCGCGCCGATATTGTTGTCCCAGGGGACGTCGAAGACCAGAAACGCCGCGAACAGAAATGCGATGCCACGCAGCGTATCAATCCAATGCTGGCGAAGCCCGACGGATATGGCCGCGGCAATCTCGACCAGTCCCTCGACTACCAGGAATACGGCGAGCGTATCCAGCGCGACGGAGAGCGCGCCATCGCTCAGATCGAACAGGATGGCAACCCCGACAAGCATCCAGATGACGCCTGCCGCAGTCAGGAGCTGCCAGATGGGTTTCAGCGCACGCGCCCCAAGAAAAAGAAAAACCAGCCGGATCATGATGCTTTTCGGTAACTTGTGGCGCTACGGCGCCATCTGGTTGACGTTTCCGAATATTGGCCGCGGCTTCCTCCGCGGTCCCGTTTTCGATCGGTTCCACAAGCTGAACCCATCAGATGTTTAATTACGGAAGCATCGCCGGTCCGTCCCTTCGATCCAGAAGCGATTGGAGGAGAGGCGCCGTTTCCTGACTGTCGCCGGTTCCTGGTCATGCCTATCCGTCCGGGTTAGGCAGCGATCTGTCGTTGCGACAGCGCACGAGCGGAAGGATTTCGCCCGAGATTATTCTGGTGATCTTTTGCTGCTTGGCGTTGGTTTCGACGGTCATGCACGCACATCCGTAGCCGTGACCCGAACCAGGCACATTGGTCTCGACGAATTGTCGCTCGTCAAAGGCCGGCACATTGTCGATGCCTTTGGGATCCGGCCGTCCCTGCATCTGGATCCACCAATCCCCGTCACTGTCGGCCAGGACGAGGTTGCCGAGTGTCGGGCTGGAGTACCAGCCACAACGACGCTCGGCATGGGCGGCAGCAGGCAAGGACATGATGGTCAGGCCGAAACACATAGCGAACAATGGGCGCATGAGAATCTTTACCTCCCTTGAGCAAAGCAGGTCATGCCGCCGATAATCTGCGTTGGCGCCGGTAGCGAGGCGGCATGATTTTGTAAGCCTTATGGCCTCAACTTCGTGTCCACATTTTCTTCGATCAATCCGCAATGAAGCGTCACGGGCTTCCTTTGGACATCGCTTAGTGGACCGTCGATGAAATCGCAGCTGAGCAGATTGTCCGGACTGCTCTTGCGCGCCGACGCAACGTTGACGTTGACCTCGGGAGGGCCGGCAAGCCAGTCGAGACGCTTCGTGTCGACCTTTGTGCCGCTGATGTGAGCGTGGCCCGCTGTGCCCGCTATCTCGACCTCTTCGTCCTGCGGCGTGAGATCGATCTGGCCGACTTCGTTGGCGTGCTTCCCGGCGCTCCGCTTCGGGTCACCGTAATAGGAGGCGAGCACAACGATCCCTTCCTTTTTAGCGGCGAGCTTGGCGGCTGCTTTTTTGGACAGGGTGACGTTGACGTCGAAGCCAAGGTCGCCCTGCGCTGTCGCCGGCACAGCACATGCCAACAGCGCAGATGCAATCGTTACTGCGGGCAGTGATCTATAGCGTTTCACAATCCACCTCCTTTAGCCCCTCACGCAATGCCGATACCCCGCATCCTTTCGTGCCTGGCTCCGGCATCGCGCTCGCCGCCGGCTTCATCATTCAGTTTCCTCGTGATGCAACATTCAGAGCAACGCGCGACAGTTGAGGATCTGCTGGAGGCAGATTCAAACGCTTCAATCTGTCGGCGGTTTCCTGCTCGATGTGCACCCCCCAATCGGAAAAGAACCGGGTCAGGTCCTGATTTGCGACCGTGCTGGCACGCAGGATGAAGGTTTGTACCTTGACCGTATCCTGCTCATTGGCATCATCCAGTGGATGCTCGCGGTAATGTCGGTGAAGCTTCGGATAGAAGTCCTCGCCGAGACCCCGGCGCAATTGATCGAACATGACCAGCCGCGCCCAAAGCTCATCGTCGTCATCCGCGTTGACACGCATCTGTTTTTCATTGTCGAAATCGCGCGTCTTCCGCGCCAGATATCGCGCCGCCAGATCCAGCGGCGTCTTGCCGGTAGAGTCGTCGCGCTCTTTCAGGCGGGACGGATGGCCAAAATGTGCTTGGGCGTTGAGCGAATAGATATTGACCGTGGTCTCTACGATCTCGCCCCAGGTCCAATCTTGCTGCTGGTACATATGGCCGGTTTCATGCCAGATCGACCACGCTTGCCGCAGCTTCTTCACGTCCAGCAAATCACCCATGTTGCTGCCGGGGACACCCATAAAATAGTTGCCTGCGTACATGTATACGCCGTCGTCGAAGACCTTCGCCGGTGTCACCGTGTCCTGCTGATAGTGCATGCGCAAACGGGACGGCCGATGAAGTTTGGAGGAACCGTCGAGGCCGGATAGCGCATCGTACCAGCCTAGAATTTGCTCGAGTGTGTCGAGAATTTCCGCAGGGTCGTCCTGAGGCGCCCTCATATAGACTTTGCGGGTCGCGGTAATGGCAACACGCTCGCTTATCATCTCGACGAATGGCGCACCGGGCATGTCGGTGAGCATTTTACGCCAGTCTTCGAAGCTTGTTTTTCCCTTGACGTAGAGGGGGATCGAACTGCCGCCGCGCACGATGGCCACGTCGATCGGAGGCAGAGCCGCACTGAAGCCGCTGTCGACGTAGCGGAAATAGATCAGCCCGTCGCGCTTCGCCGTGAAGTCGGTGCGCCCTTCCCTGGCAATGACCAATTGCGGGTCATCCTGGGGTCTTTCGTCATAGAAGCTGTTCATCGGGCCGATCATGATCATCAAGCCGTCCGGGGAACGCGGCAGGCCTTCGGCCGTAACCGATACTGCCTCTCCCTTTTTCACGAACACACCGCTTGGCTGATCGTCCATCAGCTTCGTGCGTCTCAGCCTATTGGCCTCGGGTGTGGCTGCAGGCATTGGGGCGAGGCGATAGCGTTTGTTCAGATTGTCGAATTCCGACACCGCTGCCGACGCCGCTGCCGGTTGGTCGCCATTGCCGGCCGGATAAAGCAACCACTGGGCATTATCGTCCAGGCTGGCGTCATAGACGATGATCCGAGCGTTGTCCGCACGTTCATTGGCCCTGACGTTGAGCGTCGTGCCGCTGTCATTCAGCTCGACGCCATAGCTGTTCAGATGCGGCTTGAAGCGCCACCCTCCGGCGGGCTGTTCATTCTCGAGGACGACACTCGTGTCCCCGTTTTCGTCTTCGTCGCCGCCGGCAAGATACGTCCCGTATCGTAGAGACCGGATCTGATAGGTTGCGCCGTTCGTTTCCCCGGTCGCCCTGGTGATGGTCCACAGCTGCGCGGGACCATCCTTGGGTTTGCGAGCGGACTGACCAAGCACGACCTCGCCACGCCCGTCTTCAAAGGCGGTGAGCGCTTTGTAGGAATGCTTCGCGACGATGTAATAGTCCCCTTCGGGGATCTCAGCGGCACTTGCGACCGTAACAATTGCCGCCAGCAACAGCCCAGCTATCAAGTGCACTGCAGATACGATGAAGGTCTTCATCCCGGCACCGAGGTGTCAATTCGCGGCCGGAACGGGACAACTCATCGGATCGCCCTGCTTGCCGCATTTCAGGTAATCCTCGAAGGCTTTGACCCGGGATTGCGCCAGGCTGTCCATGCACTGCGCGGTGAGCATCGGCATTACGCTTCCTCCGGCAGCTCCTGAAGTCTGGAAACTGCACTCGGCGTCGCGAAATTTGTCCCAATCCCGTTGAGCTTGGACAAGAAGCTTCCTGGTATCCCCATCGTCCTTCAGGCGGGCTTCGATCTGCTTGTAAAGCTCATTGAGCTTCTTGTCGGATTTCTTGAACGCCGCATCGGCGCACGCATTCAGCGAGGCCTGATCCTTGGCGGCGTCGTAGCACTTGTCCTGGGCAAAGGCGAAAGTCGGCATGGCCAGAACCACGGCAGCAGTCAGAATTGCGGTTTTCATCGATTTCCCTTTCCCGATTATCTGGTTTTCATTGGATCAGCTTTGCCACCTTCGGCGACCATGACGCTGCCGAGCGTTCCTAAGCCGGTCAGCCTGCCGCCTTCCTTGACCGTGACTTTGCCGGAGGCCTCCCCGTCAACGACAAGCAATCCCGAGACGGAAATGTCACCGGTCAAAGAGCCGGTCACGCGCAACTGCGCCCCTGACACGACTTCCGTCACGCCGGAATAGTTGTTCTTGCCGCTCAGCGTCAGCTTGCCGCCGGCGACAACGAGGCCGCCGCTCATGCCGCCGGCGTCATCAAAGTCCGCTATGGTTCCATCAAATTGCGCGTTGGCTTCTGTCAGGATCAGTCTGCCCGCACCCAGATAGACATTGCCTTTACCGCTAAGGTTGCGAATGGCCGTATCGTTCATGGAGTGCGCCACTCCCCAGGGCTTCAGGTGGTTTCCTTTCTGATCGATGTTGAGCACACCGTCGACCATGACGCGCGAGGAATGCTCAATGCTGCCCGGCCCGGCCAGAGTAAGATACCCATCGGCCGCGATATGGGTTGTGCCGGTGTAGGTATTGGCCCCGGTCATGCGCACGTCGGCGTCCTTCTCGATCGTGAAGTCGCCGGCGCCGGAGATGATGCCGGCCAGTCCGAGCCATCCTTTGCTTCCAGCAGCGCTGGTCGCGCGATTCAGCTGCACTTGATCCTCGGCAGCCGCGTCTGTCGTGAAGTTAGCAGCGCTGACAAAATAGGGTGAATATGCGGTCGTTCTGTTTTCCAGATCATACATTACGGAGTTGGACTGAAAGAAGGGTATGCCGACAGTAACTCCATTGCCGTCACCCTCATTGCTTTGGCGATCGATAACGATGTCGCTGTATTCATTGTTGTTGAAACTATCTTCAAATCCCAAAAACTTAAAATTGCTTATAGTTGAATTATATTCATTAAGCTCGAATCCTCTCGATCGAAGCTTAGTTAAAACTTCTTCTGAGGTAATGGAGACAAAGGTCGACGTTCCTGTATCCAATAAAACAGGCCCACTGAAATCAACCGATTGCTTCTTTCCTTTATGATCAAAAGAAATTGTATAACGGTAAGACCCTTCTAACTCATTGGATGCGTTCGCGCCTGATCGTGGAAATTTCCTCTGAGCGTCTTTGTAGTCCAGCTTGCCCCACGGGGTCAGGGCCGTGAACTGAGACCTCAGACTGGGGGACAAATTCAGCGTTAGGCAGGGAACGCAGCCCGGTGTGGTCTTCTTTTTTCCAAGATTTGCATTGGCGGAGACCACATAGCCGCTTTGGGTTTGACTGCCGGGGGCAGTGGTCTGGTCTCCTGCAAAGATAAAATCGCCAGCTCCAAAGATGCCGTAAAACGTCGTCGAACCACCGGGTTCGCCTTTCTGCATGCTCTCGCGAGCATTAAGATCCGCATAGACCGGCGTATCGCCATGGTAGCCCACGGGCTTTTGCGTCAATTTCAAATCCTCGAGGTCGCCGAAACCCTTGGTGTAGACGTAATCCACCACCCGAGCAGCGCCAAAGCCGCCATCGAGGGTTACGACAGGCTTTGAGGGATCATCCGGATCGTAATAGGACAGGCTGTCGAAACGGACCTGTTGTACCCAATCGCCATAGGTGCCGTCTCCATAGGGATACATTTCAGGCTTGCTGCCGGGCACCGGCTTTATGCCGGGGACACTCGAATCGATCTCCGCGTTGAACTCATCCGACCCGGTGTCGAATTCGTACAGACGAGGCTTGGCACCATTGATGCCCACCACGATCCCGAGTTTGTGATAGATGACTTCATCACTGTCGGTTCCGTAGTCCCTGACATGTTGCAATGGAACGGGTATCGGGTCGGCAGCCTGGGCAAGGCCGGTCTGGCCGTTCTCATCGGCCACGGCAGGTACGGCAGGTGGTGTGTTCGCTGCCGGAACGGGGCAGCTCGGATCGCCTTCCTGGCATTTCAGGTAGCCCTCGAAGTCTTTGACACGGGATTGCGTCAGGCTGTCCATGCACTGGGCGATGAGCATTGGCACCACGCTTCCTCCAGCCGCTCCCGCGGTCTGGAAACCGCACTCGGCGTCGCGAAATTTGACCCAATCGCGCTGTGCCTGAACAAGAAGCGTCCTGGTATCCGCATCGTCCTTCAGGCGGGCTTCGATCTGCTGGTAAAGCTCGTTCAGCTTGTCGTCGGATTTCCTGGACGCGGCATCGGCGCACGCGTTCGGGGCGGCCTGATCCTTGGCGGCGCACTTGTCCTGGGCAAATGCTAAACCCGGCATGGCCAGAACCATGGCAGCGGTCAGCATCGCGGGTTTCATCGATTGTCCTCCGTTTAGAGTTACCGGCACGGTCGGCCGCTAGTTGGCATCGTCATCGTCCGATCCGTCAGCGTCGTCGGTACTGCCATCCGACGCATCGTCATTCGTGCTATCGTCGTCGGTGTCGGTGCTGTCTTGATCATCATCACCGGCCGTTGAGTCTTCATCGTCGTTCTGATCGGTCGAATCGTCCTGATCATCGGAATTATTGTCGTCGGTATTGTCATCCGAGCTATCGTCGTCGGTGTTGTTGTCGTCATCACCATCATCGTCATTCTGATCGCTCGAATCGTCCTGATCATTGGAACTGTCGTCGTCGGTGCTGTCGTCCGAGCTATCGCCATCGGTGTCCGCGTTGTTATCGTCGGAATCGTCATCAGCATCGGGAGGAGTTACGTCTGGACTGCTGTTGCCGGGCTGCGAGTCGTCTTCGCGATAGCTCGTGTCGTTGAGACTTGTCTCCATCTCGTCGTCGTACTGATCGACGATCTGCGTCCACTCCTCATGGTTATCGACGCTCGTCCATTGCGAGATATTGTTGACCGAGATGCTGGTATTGAAGTTGTTGACGGTGATGTCGGTATTGACCTCGACGACATCTGCGGCTTCTGTTCCGCGGTTCACGCCAAACAGAAAACTGGTAGCGCTCACGGCAAGAGCGGCCCAAACGAGTCGGTCGACATCGATCGGCGTCGAAATCGGTTGATGCCGCACTGTGGCAAGCACGTCACCCGGTCCGGATGCCTTGCCGCGCGGCAACGCCATGGGGTGCAACGGCCAAGACATACACCCCGCGAAGCTTGGGCGGGATCTGGTAGCGGTGCCGAGAGGCGTGGTTGATGGGTATCAAAACCGCGTTAAGAGCCCGGGAAACATAGGGTTTCGGCAGATCATACTTGCTTGCATAGGCAATATTGATCGTGTGCGGGACGGCAACGCTGACGACAGCCACCATTTTCACTGAAGTTGCCAACGCACGGGCGAACTGCACGATCAGTCTGGATTTTCGAAGAGCGAGCATTTTTCTACATCCTTCCGCAGGCGCCGGTGGCTAGAACAAGACGTCGAGCTTGGGTTGAAGCCGTTCTCGTGGAACTGGCCCCGATAGGAGACGCCCAAGGCTGCGGTCTCAGTCATGTCGAGATCGAGGCCCCGCTTTTCTGATCGTCGTGAAGGGCTGAACCCTGTTGCGGGAAATGAACACCGGCCTTCCTTCCTCTATCGACATCAGTCGTTAATGGCGGTGATCCTGATCGTCTGCTGTTCGCAGGCTTGGTTGCTGCAAATGCCGCTGAACCAGATTTCTCCATCGCCGATGGAAACGCCCTGCCAGTTCGCAAAAAGCGTCGCGTAGGTTTGCTTGGTCACAGCACCCTTCACCTTCGGGGTGATAATCTGGTCGTAATCGGTCAAGAACTGCTTCTGATCCTTGATCTTCAGGGCCTTTCCCTTGATGCGGGCCTGGAACGGATAGGCGACCAATGCGGCAACGGTCGCCTTGTCATCGGAACCGACCGCTTTTTTCAACTTGTCGAAGAAGGTCTGGTACGGAGCATGACTTCCGAACAGCGTGTCCAGGTTGCCGTTCACCTCCGCAGCCGATTGCGCGGACGCTGATCCGGTGCTGATTGCTGAGATCATACCCAACGCAAAGAGAAAAGCGTGTCTTCTGGCCATTGTTCGAATCTCCTCTATGTGTGAACCCTTGACGGTCATGCAGTCCTTGATCAGTTTCTGCTGATCCATGCCTTTTCGATGCCATTTGCTATGCCGGCGCCACCGCGCCGATCGCCAGCGATCATCACCGTCATTCCGTAACTTCGTCGGCAAAACACTTTGCCAGGTCTTGCGGCGCTCCGAGTTTCTTTGCCCAGGATACGAGTTCAGGCTTTTCCGATGGGTCGGCATAGCCGCCCCATACGTCGCGAAACTGCTTCTTTCCGTTGACTGTCTGGAAGAACATCACGCCGTCATCGCTCACCGGCGTGGAGACGTAGGCGGCACTCCAACTGCCGCTCTCCATGATCGTGATGAACTTCGCCTGAGCGGGCTTGAACTTTTTGTCCAACGCCGAGACGACGAGAGGGGCATACTCCTGCTTGCGCGCCTTCGTCACTTCGACCTTTACACCGTCACAGGCGCTATTCGCGGCGAAAGCGGACGTCAGCGTCATTCCCAGCCCCGCAAGGCCGACCATGACGATTTTGGCAGGCCGACGGATGAGACCGTTCAATTCAGACATGAGTGGCTATCCTCTTCCTTGTTCGTTGCAGGGCCATCAATCGGAATCGTCATCGCCCGACGAACTATCGTCGTCCGATGACCTGTCATCTTCTGGCGCATCGACCTCGCAGCCGATGCCGCGGCAGCCTTGGTAGTTGCCTTGGGTATCGAAGTTGGGATTGCCTTCCTTGTCGTACTGCGGTCTGTCGTCGATGCTTTGATCCCCGTCATCAGGATCGTCGACTTTACATCCGAGCCCATGGCAACCGATGTAACGGCCCCTGGTATCGAAGTTGGGATTGCCGTTCCTGTCGAACTGCGGCCGGTCGTCTACCTTCCGGCTCCCCTTATGGGACCGATCAACCAGGCAACCCCTTCCCCGGCAACCATCGTAGTCGTCGGTGGTACAACCGGAGATCGCCATCAAAGCAGTGGCCAGGGTCGCATAGATTACGAATTTCATGGTTCATTCCTCCGACTGCCTGGCGGCTGGGGGATCGTTCGTATCCGAAAACTATTGCAGGCGGCGGTCCCCGCTCTTATCGGCCGCCGCGAAGTCCTTCATCACCCGGTTCATGAATTCGTCCCGACTGACACGGCCGTTCCCGTTCGCATCGGTTGCTGCGAACTGATCGGCGTTCAGGACGTCGGCGGTTTCGGCTTGGCTGAGAGCGCCGTTATTATCGGCGTCCAGCTTTTCGAAGGCCCTGGTCATGAAGGCCTGATACTCCTGTCGGTTCACCGCGCCGTTGTCATCGGTATCAAGTTGGTCTTGGTGACCCTCGTACATGGACTGCTGTGCCGTGGCCGCGCCGGCGCAAAGCAGGAGCACGGAAGCTGTGGTCGCGATTATGGATTTCATTGTCTTGTCCCTTTCTTCTCGTCTCAGCCGCAGGCA
Organism: Mesorhizobium sp. M1329; assembly: GCF_040318035.1. Taxonomy (NCBI): domain Bacteria; kingdom Pseudomonadati; phylum Pseudomonadota; class Alphaproteobacteria; order Hyphomicrobiales; family Phyllobacteriaceae; genus Mesorhizobium; species Mesorhizobium sp. M1329. The sequence continues at coordinate 20,128 of NZ_JAMYLN010000048.1, forward strand.
AGACGATTGCCGAGGTAGCCACCACCGCCGATGCCAATCGCGGAACCGATCACACGTCCGGTTCCACCACCAATGGTGCTGCCGATCAGGCCGCCCACGATCGCGCCACCGACAGTACCGGCGATGCAGCCGAACTCGCTGTTGCGCGCCTGAACTTCCGGGTTGGATGACGACTGGCACGCCGTAAGCGCGAAAGTGCCCGCGAGCACGATTGCCAAGGTTGATTTCCTCATCGCTCTTTCCTGATCTGATTGCTGATTGGTGCCATCCGCGGAGGACAGAGCTTCGCCGGCCTCGAAAGAGCCAGACCGTGGCCCATGCATTCGAAGACTTAGTCGCTGGCTGTCGTGATCTCTTACGTCGAGGGGAAACGCTCCCCACGGGGGGCCGCATTAGCGAATATCGATTTCCCTCTCCATGCTTCGCGCCCGTCCGCCCAAGCATGCCAGCAACCAACTAACGCGGCTGCTGTTGCCAGAAAGTTGCATCCGAAGTCGGCGTATGGCAAGGACAAATTGCAGTATCGCGGGTTGAATGTTGCAAATGCTTAATAATTCAGAACCAATGCGGGCTATCTTAGCAGATACTGAAATTCGCTTCACAGCAATGAACCAGCACAGAAAATCGACTTTATTCCATTGGCTGTATGTTGTTACAAGTAATATACCACGTTGTTATGCATTTACGCAGATCGAAAAAAGCCAATGGCGAAATCGCTTCTTATACGATTGCCTGTATCCTGATCTATTGTCGGTATCTTTTTTTTGACCGAGCCCATCCGGCTGCGCAGGTCGAAAGAAACGCTGCTCACTTATTCGAGTTTTTTCAACGCTGCGGCGCGCCACATAGAGGCGCAGTGGGGGTGCTGCGGCCGCGTTGGGAGCATCTTCCCAGCCGGATTGTCATCGGGTAGCGTGCAGGGGCGGCACGTGAAGGCGCTCTCTTTGGCGAACGCACTGCTGCACCTTCAGCCGTTGCCCGTCAGAAGATGGGGCTGGTGCTGCCTCGTGGGCACCGACGGCAACGTTAAATCGGTTGAGCCCGTCTGATCCGCTCTGGTCGACGAATTCGCAACCAATCTGACGATGCGCCTTGGCTGCGGACATGGCGATGTTTGGGGCGGCCAGCCGCGATGAGCGGTTTGGAGAGCCTGGCTAACCGCGCGCCTGCCTCACCCCAGCCCGATCCGCTTGGCGCCTTGCCGGAACAGCGCCTCGGCGCCCGGCTCGAAGCGGAAGGTGCCGATGAAATCGTCGGCGCAGTAGTTCGGCAGCATCTTGCGCAGCCCAGCGGCGAAACTTCGTGCCTCGTCCAGCCGCCCCGCCAGCGCAAGGCAATGCGCGGCAATCGCCAGGATGATGGCATGGGCGTTGGGACGCGCGGCTGCTTTCAGCGCCCATTCGGCGGCCTCGTCGAACTGGCCAAGCCGGACATGCGACATCGCCCTGGCGCCCAGCATGCCGAACAGCAGCGGATCGAAGGGACTCAGATGCCTGGAATGATCGGACGAGCCGATCGCAGCTTGCGGGTCGCCCGACTGCGAATGGACGAAAGACAGCGCATAGTGACCGAGCGCGAAATTCGGGCTGAGGTCGACGGCGCGTTCGAGCTCGATGAGAGAGCCGTCCTGCTCGCCGCGCAGCCACAGCGCCCGGCCCATGGCCCAGTGCGCGGCCGGATTGTGATCGTCGACGAGCAGGCTCTGGCCGGCTGCCTCGAAGGCCAGGGCGCTTTCCTGGTCGCGGTCGCCCCAACGCTGGAAGGCATTTTGCCAATGGGTGAAGGAGAGCCCGGCATAGGCGCGGGCGAAGGTCGGATCGAGCTTCAATGCTACGTCGAAGAAATGCCGGGCCTGCTCGTTTTCCGTGCGAGTGAAGCGATACATGTGCCAGAGGCCGCTGTGGTAGGCTTCCCAGGCGTTCAGCGAATTGGGCGCCTTCAGCATGGCGCGATTGCGCTCGACCGTCTCGATCTCGGTCGAGATCGACGAGACGATGCTGTTGCCGATATCGTCGAGCACGGCAAAGATGTCGTCCGGCTTGCGCTCGAACGTCTCGGCCCAGACTATCCTGGCGGTGTGCACTTCGACCAGCTCGACCGCGACGGTGACGCGGCCGGCCTGGCAGCGCACGGTGCCGGTGGCGACATAATCGACATTGAGCCGACGGCCGGCATCTTCCGGCGCAATGTTTTTTTCGGCGAGCGCAAACACCGAGCCGCGCGCGATGACGAAGAAATCCCTGAGCTTGGCCAGGCGGGTGATGATGTCGTGGGTGAGGCCGTCGGCCAACCCACCGCGCGGGCCGCCGACAGCCGCCTCTTCGGCAAACGGCATCACCGCGAGCGAAGCCTTCTGTGATGCAGCGGTATCGGAACGGGAAAGCATAATTGACGCGTGCGGTGCCGCGGGTACGACTGAAGGTCGGGCCCAGAGCATCGCGGCAGGCCGTTCGTTGCGGATCGTGCGCCATGCCTCACGAACGGCTCCGAAATCCAGATCCTCCGAAGCAAACAGCCGCGCCGCGGAAGCGAGATGTTCCTCGCCCGCGTCAAACTGGCCGCGCTGCGCTAGCCTTTTCAGAAGAGCCACGTGCGCGCGCCCGTCGAACGGAGCGAGTTCCAGCCATTTGTCCAGATGCGAAGACATTTCGTCGGCATCCGCCGGAAGCTTGTTGACGAGATGTTCCAGGATGGCGGCGTGCCAAGAGCTGAAGCGGCGGCGCTGAGCGATCAGCCAACTGTTGAAATGCGGGCTGCGCTCGATCTCCAGCCCATCGAGGAAGTCGCCGGCAAACATTCCGGAAAGAGCCTGCAGCCGTTCCAGACCGAGCGTCTCAACGCCCTTGGCGGCGGCCGAGGCTATGTCAACAGCGTCGACGGAAGCACCTCTCAGATCAAGCGTGATCGCGTCGCCTGGTGTCTCGACCCTGCGACGACGCGGTTCATCGAGGATGCCTCTAAGCTTGCTCAGGCACCAGCGAAGCTCGCCGCGCGGGTCGTTCGGCACATCCCACAAAAGCTCGCACAGGCGGCTGCGGCCGACCGGATGCGGCGCCAGCGCCAGATAGGCGAGCAGCGCACAGAGTTTGCGCGACTTCGGAAGCTCGACGGAGGTGCCGTTGCGTGCGATCGTCAGCGGTCCGAGCAGACGCACCGAAAGACCGGCCATCTCGCCACCGAGGCTCGATCGGGCGGATTCCACGTACGTTTCCATGCCTGCTCCCACGCTGGCCAGTCGGCCTTTGTTTTATCACCAAACGCGACACGGTGCATCCGGCAGCGAATTCCCGCGCCGGATGCTGGCATTGCCGGGAGGCAAATGTAGCGCGGCAAGGTCTCGAAACCTCGCCGCCCAAGCCACCGGTCTGTAACCGGCCCGTGACCACAAGAGACAACGACAAAGCGAGGAGATCGACGTGTTGCATCAACAGAAAATCAGAACCACCGCCGGGCGCGGCCGTCTGTTCGACAGCATTCTCGATACGGTCGGCGATACGCCGGCGATACGCATCAACAATCTCGGACCGGGCCATGCCACGATCTACGTGAAGGCCGAATTCTTCAATCCCGCCGCCTCGGTGAAGGACCGCCTGGCGCTCAACATCATCGAAGAGGGCGAGCGCAGCGGCGCCTTGAAGCCGGGCCAGACCGTCGTCGAGGCGACCAGCGGCAACACCGGCATCGGCCTTGCCATGGTCTGCGCCCAGAAGGGTTATCCGCTGGTGGTGACGATGGCCGACAGTTTTTCCATCGAACGCCGCAAGCTGATGCGCATGCTGGGCGCCAAGGTGGTGCTGACGCCGCGCGCCCAGAAGGGTTTTGGCATGTACAAGAAGGCGGTGGAGCTCGCCGAAGCCAATGGCTGGTTCCTGACCCGCCAGTTCGAGACCAAGGCCAATGCCGCCATTCACGAAGCGACGACGGCGCGCGAGATCATCAACGATTTCGCCGGCTCGCGGCTCGACTGCTTCGTCACCGGCTACGGCACGGGCGGCACCGTCGCCGGCGTCGGACGCGTGCTTCGCCGCGAGCGGCCGGAGACCCGGATCGTGCTCGCCGAACCGGCCAATGCGCAGCTGATCGGCAGCGGCAAGCCGCAGCAGCGCGGCGCCGGCGGCGCGCCTGCCGCCAGCCATCCGGCGTTCGAGCCGCATCCGATCCAGGGCTGGACGCCCGACTTCATTCCGGACGTGCTGCAGGAGGCGATCGACGCCGGCCTCTATGACGAGGTGGTGCCTATTGCCGGGGCCGAGGGCACGAAATGGGCCAAGGCGCTGGCGCAGAAGGAAGGCATTTTCACCGGCATCTCCGGCGGGGCGACATTTGCTGTCGCGCGGCAGATCGCGGAAAAGGCGGCGCCCGGCTCGGTGATCCTGTGCATGCTGCCCGACACCGGCGAGCGCTACATGACGACGCCGCTGTTCGACGGCATCGAAGCGGAGATGGACGCCGAGGAGACTGCGCTTTCGCAGTCGACGCCCGGCTGCCAGTTTCCGGCGTGACGGCGGCACATCGGGAGCGGCCTGCATGGACACGAAGCCTGGACTGGCCGTCACGGCCGCCGAGGAAACGCTTGACCCCTCGAACTGGGCCGACGTGCAGGTCCTGTCGCATCGGATCGTCGACGATGCCGTCGCTTACCTGCGCGATGTCAGAGAGCGTCCGGTGTGGCAGGAGATGCCGGTTGATGTGAGGACCTTCTTCACATCGCCGCTGCCGCGTTCGCCGGCGCCGCTGGCAGAAATCTATGGCGACGTCTCCAGGAGCTTGATGCCCTATGCGATGGGCAACATCCATCCGCGCTTCTGGTCCTGGTATATGGGCTCGAGCAATTTCACCGGCGCGCTCGGCGATTTCCTGGCAGCGATCCAAGGCTCCAACCTCGGCGGCGGCAACCATGCCGCCGCGTTGATGGACAACCAGGTCGTCGACTGGTGCAAGGAAATGATGGGCTTTCCGCAATCGGCCAGCGGCACGCTGGTCAGCGGCGGCTCGATGGCTAACATCATAGGACTGACCGTGGCGCGCAACGCCACAGCGGGTATCGACATACGCGAGCATGGCGTTGCCGGCATCGACAAGCCGCTGCGTTTCTACGGCTCCGACCAGCTTCACTCCTGCCATCGCAAAGCGATGGAAGCGCTCGGCCTCGGCAACCGGGCGCTGCGCCGCATCCCGAGCGATGCGGGGCTGCGGATCGACATCGCTGCGTTGCGGGCGGCGATCGCCGAGGACCGCGAGGCCGGTTTCAAGCCGGCCTGCGTAATCGGTACGGCCGGCACAGTGAACACCGGCGCAATCGACGATCTGCAAGCGCTGGCTGACCTGGTCGCAAAAGAAGATCTGTGGTTTCACGTCGACGGCTGCATCGGCGCCTTGCTTGCGATTGCGCCGGACAATTCGCATCGCGTCGCCGGCATCGAGCACGCCCACTCGATCGCGCTCGATCCGCATAAATGGCTGCACGCGCCCTTTGAGGTCGGCTGCGCGCTGATCCGGGATGCCTCCGCGCATCGCGGCACGTTCGCGGTGACGCCGGAATATCTGGAATCGACGCCGCGCGGCCTGGCCTCCGGCCAATGGCTGCACGATTACGGCCTGCAGACGACGCGCGGTTTTCGCGCGCTGAAGGTGTGGATGGCGCTGCGAGAGCACGGCATCGAAAAGTTCGGCCGGCTGATCGACCAGAACATCGCGCAAGGGCATTATCTCGGCGCGCTGATCGAGGCCGAACCGGCACTCGAACTGGTGGCGCCGGTGAACATCAACATCGTCTGCTTTCGCTACCGCGCCGATGGGTTGGACGCTGAGCGCCTGAAAGCGCTCAACACCGAGATCATGCTGAGGCTGCAGGAAGAAGGCATCGCCGCCATCTCCGACACGACGGTGCATGGCCAGCATTGCCTCAGGGTGGCGATCAACAACCACCGCACCCGGCGCGACGATCTGGACCTGCTGATCCGGGAGACGGTGCGGCTTGGACGGGAGATTTCAGGGACGGGCGTGGCCGGCTAACGCCGGCCTTTCTGTCGAGCGGCGAGACTAGGCATCGAGCCAGACCTTCTCGAAATGCTGCTCGAGCGACTGGTGTTGCTCGCAGCCATGCACGCCCTTGCGATAGGTGCGATAGACCGAGCGCCAGTAGGGCTGGATGATGACGCCGGAATCGCGCAAATTCTGTTCGATCTTGGCCATGAGCTCTTTGCGGGCGCCGGGATCGGGCATTGCCAGCGCCTTGTCGAGCAGAGTATCGAATTCGGGATTGGCATAGGCGCTCTCGTTCCAGGCGGCGCCGGTCTTATAAGCGAGCGCCAGCACCTGCACGCCGAGCGGCCGGCCGAGCCATTCGGTACAGGAGAAAGGATATTTGCTCCAGTCGTTCCAGAAGGTCGCGGCCGGCAGCACCGTGCGCTTGATCTTCAGCCCGGCCTCGCGCATCTGCGCGGCGATGGCGTCGCCGGTGCTCTTCTGCCAGTCGACGTCGACCGAGATGAGTTCGTATTCGTGGTCGGCCTTGCCGGCCTCGGCAAGCAGGGCCTTGGCTTGATCGATGCTGCGGACGGCCGGGCCGATATCGGCATATTCGGGATGCATCGGCCCGACATGATGGTTCTCGGCAGGCTTGCCGCGGTTGTCCATGCCGATCTTCAGCACCGCGGCGTTGTCGACGGCGAGTTGGGCGGCGCGTCGAACCTTGATGTCGTCATAGGGCGGATTGCGGATGTTGAAACGCGCGACGATCGTCGAGCCGGTGGCGATCTCGGAATTGCTCAGGCCCATGGAATCGGTCTGCGCAACCGTATCGGAGGCGGTTTCGTGGTCGATGTCGATCTCGCCCGATTCGAAGGCCGACAGCATCGCATTGGGATCGGAGCCGTAGTCGACCCATTTGATACCGTCGAGGTAGAAGTCGCCCTTCCACCAGGGCTTGTCCTTGCGGCGGACTTCGGCGCCGACCTCGGCGTCCCATGCCACGAGTTCGCACGGTCCGGTGGTGATCGCCAATGCCTTCAGCGGGTCGCCGTCGCCTTCATAGCTGCGGTGCATGATCAGCGCCGGATAGTCGGCCATGCCGGCGATCAGCGAAATGTCGGGTTTCGGCAAATTGAGCCGCACGGTGACGTCGTCGACACGCTCGATGCCGCCGTCGACGACCTTCTTGGTATCCGCGTTGACCAGTGCGCCCATGCGCGCGGCGACCGAATTGCCGGCGACGGACGCATCGCACCAGCGCGTCAGATTGTGGATCACGTCGTCGGCGTTGAAGGTGTCGCCGTTCGACCAGGCGATGCCCTTGCGCACATGCAGCGTCAGCACGCGGGCGTCGTCGCTGGTTTCCCAGCTCTCGAGCAGCCATGGCTCGAAGGTGAAGTCGCGCTTCCAGCGCACCAAATATTCGTTGCACTGGCGGGCGACGTTGGACATCTCGACGCCGTCGAAGGTGCGCGGATCCTTCCAGCCCTTGACGTTCATGGCGACACGCAAGATGCCGCCGCGCTTCGGTTCCTCGGCCCTGGCCGGCGACGGCGCAAGCCCGCCCAGCGCCAGCGCGCCGGCAGCGCTGACGCCGAGCGCAGCCATGGTGGCGAGATATTCGCGCCGGTTCATCTGGCCTTTCTTGAAGCCGTCGGCGACGGGTTCGGCCTGCGGATGCAATTTCCGGTCGGTCAGCATGAACTTCATCGTCGTCATTCCCCTGTTGTTGGGCACCTCTGCCGATCGCCAAACGCGGGGGACGGATGCGATCGCCGGAGCGCCATTGCCTCGGGGGATGATAGGGCGAGCTCCCGTAGGGGAGTGTTCGGACTTCCGCAGTTCTTGTGCGCTGTTCCGCGACAGTGGTGCTTGGAGGACGGTCCCCGTCACTCAGGCCAGTCACCTCCGCCCAGTGCGGCTATTGCCGCCACAATGCGATCAAAGGCCTCGCCGGCGCGCGGCACGGTCTTGCGGGCGCGCAGGAAGCTGTGCACCAGCCGCGGCTCTTCGCGCCACCAGGCCTTGCCGCCGGCGGCAAGGATGCGGTCGCGATAGGCTTGGCCGTCCGCCGACAGCGGGTCGCATTCGGCAGTGACGATGACCGTCGGCGGCAGGCCGGAGAAGTCGGTATCGCTAAGCGGCGAAAATGTCGGGTCGTCCGGCGACTGCCCCTTCCCTGCCCGGATATGCCGATAGAATTCGACATCGCGCAATGTCAGCAGTGGCGCCTCGGCGTGCTCGACATAGGAGCCCGCGCGCGCTTTGCCGTCCAGCTCTGGGCCGTCTAGCTCGTCACCGCCGAGCTCGGGATAGATCAGCACCTGGCCGATCGCATGGTGAGGATGGCGGCGTGTCGCCTGTGCCACCGCAGCGGCCAGGTTGCCGCCGGCGCTTTCGCCGCAGAGCACGATCGGCAGGCCGGTCGTCGCCGTCGCCCATTCGAATACTGCCAGTGCATCCTCGAAGGCCGCTGGATGCAGATGCTCGGGCGCCAGCCGATAGTCGGAGGACAGAACGGCAAAGCCGGTGCCGGCGCAAATCTCGGCGCAGATGTCGTCATGGCTGTCGAGCCCGCCAAGCACGAAGCCGCCGCCGTGATAATAGACAACGATCGCTTGTGGCGCCGTGCCCGCCATTTGGTAACGCCGGACCGGGACCACATGGTCGATGGCAGGAACCGCGCTATCGCTGGCCTTGACACCGGGTGGATAGGGCTCGCGAAACGCCCGGCACATGGCGTCATAGACCGCCCGCTGCCGCTCGATCGGCATGTAGACCATTTCGGGCGGATACCACTCGTTGACCCTGTCGATATAGGCCCACAGTTCCGGATCGAGCAGCGTTTGGTACTTTCCGCGCTCTGTCGTTTCGGGTCGCTCGGCCTCGGTGATCATCGCTGCGCGATCCGGCTCAGAGCTCGGCGTAGAGCCGGGCAGCATTTTCATAGCTGAAGCGCAGCGGCACCGAGCCCTCGACCTGCCAGGCTTCGACCGTCTCGCCGGCCAGCAGCCGGCAGGCGCCGTCGGTGGTGGTGACGGCGCCGCCATAGAGCCGGTTGGCGAGATTGAGAATGGCCGTCTGGTGCATCGCCGTGCTGCCGCTGCCGCAGGCATCCTTGACCAGCAGCACGCGAAATCCGAGCGCCACCGCATCCTTGACGGTGGCATCGATGCAAGCCTCGGTCCAGACGCCGGCAACGACCAGCCACTCGATGCCGTCGGCCTTCAGCCGCTCGGCGGCAGGCCCTGCGCGAAAGGCGCTGGCATCGGTCTTGATCAGCATCGTCTCGCCTGGCAACGGGCCGACCTCTGGACAGATCGCCGTCAGCGGATCGTCCTTGTCGGAAAACGCCGACTTGCCATTGGCCTCGACCGGGTGGAACGGCCGCGCCGCGGCGAGATCGACAATATAGGCCCAATGGTAGAGCGGAACATCATTGGCGCGTGCCGCCGCCTGCAGCCGCTGGACGTTGGCGAGGATGTCGCCATAGCCTTCGACCAGATAGCGCTTGTCCCGCCGATGCTCCTCCTGGAGATCGATGAACACCGCCGCCGCCGTACCGCGCTTGATCGAGATCGGGCTTTTCATGCGGATACGCCTGTCAGCACTCAAACGTGCCCGTCAAGGAAATCATCCTCATAGGGGAAGCGCGACAGGAGCTCGGTGCCGGTCTCGGTGATCAGGATCTCGTCCTCCAGCTTGACGCCCTCGCGGCCGCCTTTCTCGCCGATATAGCTTTCGACGCTGACCACCATGCCGGGCACGATGACACCGTCGCGGCCATAGGTCTCGTAATCCATGGCATGCGCGATGAACGGCGTCTCGCCATGCATGCCGACGCCGTGCATGACCGAGGTATAGCGCTGGTCGACGAAGCGGTCCGGGATTTTCCAGGCCTTTTCGGCAATCTCGCGAAACGCCATACCGGGCCTGACGACCCCGATGTTGTGCTGAACCTGGTCGTGCGCCATGCGGTAGAGCGACTTCTGATAATCCGTCGGCTTGCCCGGCCCGCAGCGGAAGGTGCGGGAAAAGTCCGAATAATAGCCGTAGCAGCCGATCGTATCGGTATCGAGTGCCAAAAGTTCGCCAGGCCTGATCTTACGGCCGCTCGCCTCGTTGAACCATGGATTGGTGCGCTGGCCCGAGGTCAGCAGCCGGGTTTCGATGAACTCGCCGCCCTGCCGGATCACCTCGCCATACATGATGGCGAACAGCTCGTTTTCGGAAACGCCGGGCTTGATCGCCTCGCGCACCGCGTAGACCGCGGCTTCGGCGCCGGCCATCGACACCTGCAGGCATTTTACTTCCTCGGGCGTCTTGACCGAGCGCACCGCCAAAATCTCGCCCTGGCAATCGCGGACCTCGCAGCCGCGCTTTTCCAGCGCCAGTGCCTGCAGATGGCTGCAGCGGTCGAGGCCGAGCTTCATCGAGCCGCCGCCATGCGCCTTGAGCAATTCGGCGATCTCATCGGCGAACGGGCCGGCGGTTTCGTCGTCGCGGCCCGACACCGATGACCAGACCAGCTTCGACGGACGCGCCTCGTCGATCGTGTCGAGCACCATCGAGACATGGTAGCTCTGCGGATATTCGAACAGCACGATCGGCCCTTTTGTGGGGATGAAGAAGTAGCGCGTCGAGTTGCGCAGGAAATAGCCGAACATGTTGCGCGAGCCGGTGGCGTAACGCTGGTTGTAGGGGTCGAACAGAACGACGCCACCATAGCCGGCCTCGCGCATCCAGGCGCGCAGCCTGGCCAGCCGCCCCTTGCGCAGCGCATCTGCGTCGATGAAGGACGGCTCGGTATCCGACAACCACATGCCGCCGGCCGGATCCGCCGCCGCCGGATGGCGCATGCGGTCCTTGAAGTCGACATCCTCGGTGCTATCGGGGTCAAAAACGACAAGGCTCATGGGTGCCTCCTAGAAAGGCAGACTATGGGGCAAACGACGTACCGGCATTGTGCGGAAAACCGCAAATGTCGTGCCGGATGCCGTAGACAGGTTGGCGGGACAGCACCCCCCTCTGGCCTGCCGGCCATCTCCCCCGCAAGGGGGGAGATTGGATGTCGCGTCGGCCTTCGCCAATGACCAACGCAGCAGGATATGCGGCGGGACCAAAGCTGCCGATCTCCCCCCTTGCGGGGGAGATGGCCGGCAGGCCAGAGGGGGTGGGCGGGAACGCGGCGCAGTTAAAACACCTAATGCCGCCGCAACACCTTCGGCGCGTGGCCATGTTCTTCCCGGAACGCCCGCGCAAAGCTCGACATCGAGGCGAAGCCGCAGGCCAGCGCCACGTCGCGCACCATCAGCGTCGAATGGGCCAAGAGGTCGGCGGCGCGCTTCAGCCGCAGGCGGCGGTAATAGCCGTTGGGCGAGATGCTGAGCTCGGAGCGGAACTTGCGTTCGAGCTTGTCGGAGGAGACGCCGAGCCGCCCCGCCAGCTCCGCCATGCCGAGCCGCTCCTCGACCGCATCCTCCATGATGGCGATGGCCGACAGCACCAGTTCGTTCTGGACGCCGGTGCGTAAGCGAAGCGGCATCAGCTTGCGGTCGACGCTGGAGCGTAGCGGGCTGTGCACGAACCATTCGGCGACCCCGGCCGCCAGCTCCGCGCCATAATCGTTGGTGATGATCTCCAGCATCATGTCGAGGCTGCCGACGCCACCGGCCGAAGTGAAGCGCTTGCGGTCGATGACATAGAGATCGCGCCTCAGCTCGATATTCGGAAACGCTTCGGTGAAGGCTGCCTGGCTGGTCCAGTGCAAGGTGCAGGCATGGCCGTCGAGCAGGCCCGCGCGGGCGAGGAAGAACGCCGCGTCAGCTACCGCACCGATATGGGCGCCGCCGCGCAGGCTCTTGCGGATCCAGCTCACGGCATCGTGCGCGACGAGATGATCGGCATCGCCACCCGAGCAGACGACGATGCGGTCGACCTTCGGCGCGTCATGGGCGGCAAAGCCGGGCTGGATGACGACGCCATTAGAAGCCTCGACCGGGCCTTCGGCGGCGCCGACGATGATCCAGCGATAGCAGTCCCGCTTGGCCAGCACGTTGGCGGCGCGGAGCGGCTCGATCACCGAGCTGAACGCCATCATCGGAAAGCCGGGGAAGACCAGGACCGCGAAGGTGAGCGGGGCGTCGCTTGCCGTCGGTTGGTTGCGTTGTCGGTTGTTCATAGGGAGACTACCATTTCGCCGGATGGTGCCAAGGTCAACGGAGCAGCGTGTAAACGCCGATCTTTGGTGATCCTTCACGCCCCCCTCTGTCCTGCCGGACATCTCCCCCACAAGGGCAGGGGAATCGCATATGGCGATTTTGGGGTTGAGTTTAGGCTGAGAAAGGATTCTTTGGAGAGGCAGTTGAGCGAAGGAGCGACT
>NZ_JAMYLN010000049.1:0-29170 GCF_040318035.1 Mesorhizobium sp. M1329
GTAGGGGAGTAGGGGAGTAGGGGAGTAGGGGAGTAGGGGAGTAGGGGAGTAGGGGAGTAGGGACGAATGGCTGAGAAAACGGGTTCCTACAAGGATTTGATAGTCTGGCAGCAGGCCATGGACCTTGCTGTGGCCGTTTACGGCGCGACTAAATCATGGCCCAAGGAAGAACTTTATGGACTGACCAGCCAGGTGCGGCGCGCTGCAAGCTCGGTGCCGTCGAACATTGCTGAGGGATATGGCAGAGAGATCCGAGGTTCCTATCAACAATTTCTCCGTATCGCTCAAGGATCATTGAAGGAACTGGAAACTCAGCTTCTGATCGCCGAGCGTACCGGCATCGCGCCGAAGGCGACCGCGGCTTCATTGTTGGCGAGTACCGAAAGCGTTGGGAAGCTTCTTCGCCTTCTGATCCGCAAACTGTCACCCGACTAGCTTCCCTACTCCCCTACTCCCTACTCCCTACTCCCTACTCCCCTAGCCGAGCATCATGACCTACCAATCCCCAATCTCCCCCGGCCGCTCCTGGTACGAAGACACGGCAGGACCGAGGCCCGAATATCCGGCGCTCGACGGCGACCGGACATGCGATGTGGTGATTGTCGGCGGCGGCTTTACCGGCCTGTCGGCGGCGGCTCACCTCGCCAAGACAGGCGCGGATGTCGTGCTTATCGAAACGCATCGTTTCGGTGATGGCGCATCGGGCCGCAATGGTGGCCAGCTCGGCACCGGACAGCGGGCCTGGGCAGAGGAGTTGGAAGCGGAGTACGGCTTTTCCCGCGCCAAGGCGCTGTTCGAGCTGGCCGAAGAGGCCAAGGCGCATCTGCTCGATTTCGCCGCGATGCACCAGATCGAGATCGACTATATGCCCGGCCAGATGTCGGTAGCGCACAAGAAGCGCTATGTCGACGACTACAAGGCTCATGCCGAGATCATGGCGAGCCGTTTCGGCTATCCGCACATCTCATTCATGGATGCCGCGGAGACAGCCGGGCGGCTGGGCTCGACGCATTATTTCGGCGGCACCCGCGACACCGGCACCGGCCACATCCATCCGCTGAAGCTGGTGATCGGCACAGCGAAAGTCGCGGCGCGGGCCGGCGCAAAGCTATGCGAGCAGACGCCGTCGACCGGCATCACCTCCGGCGGCGGCAAGGTGAGGGTGACGACGCCGAAGGGCACGATCATCGCCGGGAAGTGCTTGATCGGGGTCAACGCCTATGGCGGCACGCTCGAACCGGTGAGTGCCGCGCATATCATGCCGATTGGCTCGTTCATCGGCGCGACGGTACCGCTGGGAGCCGATTCCAAAGTGTTGCCGGGTGGCGAGGCAGTCGACGATTCGCGCTTCGTCGTGCGCTATTTCCGCAAATCGAAGGATGGGCGGCTGCTGTTTGGCGGGCGCGAGATCTACGCGGTCAACGATCCCAAGGACATCCACATCCACATCCGCCGGCAGATCGCCGAGATTTATCCGGCATTGAAGGACGTTGAGATCACCCATGGCTGGGGCGGTTATGTCGGCATCACCGTGCCGAGAAAGCCGTTCGTGCGCGAAGTGATGCCCAATGTGATCTCGATCGGCGGTTATTCCGGCCACGGCGTCATGCTGTCGAACTTTTTCGGCAAGCTTTATGCCGAGACGGTCGCCGGCAACCGCGACCGGCTGAAGCTGATCGAGGACCTGAAAATTCCACCCTTCCCCGGCGGCCGGCGTTTGCGCGCGCCACTGCTCTTTCTCGCGCTCAACTGGTACGCGTTGCGGGACAGAATCTAACCAGACGTTGCAGAACCCTTAACCAGGGCGCAGAATTCGCGCCACGGGCGCAGTGATGCCACAATCGCGGGCGAAAGATGATGCTCGTGGGCAGCTGAACGGGGAATTTTTGCGGGCCTGCCCGCTTTTGGTTTGGGACCGATGCCGATCGAAATGCCGGCTCTCCGGCATCGGTCGTAAGAACATCGGCCCGCAAATGGAGGTGGCAAGAGTGAGAGAGCCCTTCAGTTTCGGCGCGCCGGAACGACGGCGCCTTGCGATGCAATTCGGTTACGATATGCGGCCGACGTTCTGGCACGGGGTCCGGTCGAACGCGCATCTGGTAATCGCCGCGCTTGGCACGGCCGCACTGCTCGGCGTTGCCGCGGTGGCGCTGTGGCTGGCATTGCCGGCAAATGAGCGACAAGCGGCCGCAAGCCCTGAGCAGATCGTTCCGACCATCCCGGTCAAGACGACGAAGATCATGCCTGCCAAGGTTGCTGCGGCGCCGAGGACGACGGGCAAGGCAGATGCAGTTTCCCCAGCGGTGGCCGCAGCGGAAGCCGAGATACCGGCGCTGGCTCCCAACGATCCGCGCTGGACGGGGCCAAAGACGGCATCGGCCGCCGCCACGGCAGCATCCGACCAGCTGGCAAGCCAGACCGAGCAGGCGGCCGATAAATCGTCTGCTTCGGTGGCATTCGCCGACCCGGCGGCAAAACCCGACGCTGCGGCATTGTTTGCCAAGGTGGCGGCTCCCGGCAGCTCGACGAAGAACACAGGGCCTGACGGCGCGCAGACCGCCGCCATTCCCACGCCCAAGCCGCAACCGGCGGCGCAGACCGCGAGCGAAGACGACAACAGCACCAAGGCAAAATCCGGACGGATCCTGAGATCCGTTACCATGCGCACCGGCCCAAAGAAGAATGCGGCCGCCATTCTCACCGTGCCGGCCAAGACCTCGGTGCAAGTGATGAGCTGTAAGCAATGGTGCCAGATCGTCTACAACGGCAAGCGCGGCTGGGTCTACAAGAGCTACGTCAAAACCGGGGCGTAGGGCCGGCAGAGCGATTGCGGGTCGCTCGCCATCAGCCAGTCCTCCGCCGGATGACTGGACCGTTCAAATACAACGCCCGCCATCGACTTCCAGCGCCACGCCGGTGATGAAAGCCGCCTCGTCCGAAGCGAGCCAAAGCGCGGCATTGGCTATGTCGAGCGGCGTCGAAAGCCGGCCGAGCGGGATCGACGCGCGGAACTTCTCGCGGATCTCGGGTGTGTCGGCGCCCATGAATTTCGCGAGCATGCCGGTCTCGCCGGCAACCGGGCAGAGGCAGTTGACGCGGATGTTCTTCGGCGCGAGTTCCACCGCCATCGATTTGGTCGCGGTGATCGCCCAGCCTTTCGATGCGTTGTACCAGGTGAGGCCAGGCCGCGGCCTGATACCGGCCGTGGAGGCCGTCGTCAGGATGACGCCACCGCCTTGCCGCTCCATCACCGGTACCACGGCAAGCGCTGCGTGGTAGATCGCCTTCATGTTGACTGATGTGATCAGGTCAAAGGTCGCCTCATCGACTTCCAGCATATCACCGTTGCGATGGGTGTAACCGGCGTTGTTGACCATGATGTCGATGCGACCGAAGGCGCTCATTGCAGCATGGACCATGTCGTCGAATTCGGACCGCAGCGAGACGTCGGTCTGGGTCCAGATCGCGTTTTCGCCGATCTCGCCGGCGACGCGCTCTGCACCCTTGGCGTTCAGATCGGCGACGACTACCCGCGCGCCCTCCTCGGCAAAGCGCCTGGCCATGCCCTCGCCAAAACCCGAGGCGGCGCCGGTGATGATGGCGACCTTGTTTTTGAGGCGCATGCTTTTCTCACTCATCGTTGAAGACGATCGACGACGCGTTTGGCCACGGCCATCGAAAGATGTGTGTCCATTGCCGATTTCTCCTTTGGCTTTCGCCTTGATCCCGCTCTATGCTGCACCTGCGAACGCTCCCGGAAGCATCGCTTGCCGACAAGCCTCCGGCTAGCGCCGGTGTCAAGAGCACACGCGGATGTGACGCAATGGCACTGGCAAGTTTAAATCGATTAGATTATATCAGCCGCGTTATCGCGACCGGCGTCAGAGCGGACAGACCATGACCAGCCAGATCATCCCCGTCGACCCTTTCGACTTCATCATTTTCGGCGGCACCGGCGATCTGTCGGAACGCAAGCTTCTGCCATCGCTGTACCACCGCCAGCGCGACCACCAGTTTTCCGAGCCGACGCGCATCATCGGCACATCACGTTCGAAGATGACAGACGAGGAGTTCCAGTCTTTCGCCAGGCAGGCGATTGCCGATCATGTGAAACCGGAAGATATCGACGCCACGGAACTGAAGACGTTCCTCGCACGGCTCTCCTATATCCCGGCAGATGCAACAACTGGTGCCGGCTTCGACAGGCTGAAGAAGGCGATCGGCGACAGCGAACACATCCGCGCTTTCTATCTGGCGGTGGCGCCGGCGCTGTTCGGCGACATCTCGCACAAGCTGAAGGAGCACGGGCTGATTACGCCGAATTCGCGCATCGTGCTGGAAAAGCCGATCGGCCGCGATCTCGCTTCGGCGCGCGCGCTCAATGACCTGGTCGGCGACGACTTCCATGAAAGCCAGATTTTCCGCATCGACCACTATCTCGGCAAGGAGACGGTGCAGAATTTGATGGCGCTGCGCTTTGCCAACGCGCTCTACGAGCCGCTTTGGAATTCCGCCAATGTCGATCATGTGCAGATCACCGTGGCCGAGACAGTCGGCCTGGAAGACCGCGTCACTTATTACGACAAGGCCGGCGCATTGCGCGACATGGTGCAGAACCACATGCTGCAACTGCTCTGCCTCGTCGCCATGGAGGCGCCGTCGTCGATGGACGCCGATGCAGTCCGTGACGAAAAGCTGAAGGTGCTGCGGGCGCTGAAGCGCATCAACGGCAACGAGGCGCCGAAGCACACGGTGCGCGGGCAATACCGTGCCGGCGCCTCGGCCGGCGGGCCGGTGAAAGGCTATGTCGAGGAGCTCGGCAAGAACAGCAACACCGAGACTTTCGTTGCGCTCAAAGCCGAGATCGGCAACTGGCGCTGGGCGGGCGTACCGTTCTACCTCCGAACCGGCAAGCGGCTGGCGACGCGCGTTTCGGAGATCGTCATCGAATTCAAGCCGATCCCGCATTCGATCTTCGGCGAGAGCGCCGGGCCGATTTCCGCCAACCAGCTGGTCATCAGGCTGCAGCCCGACGAAGGCGTCAAGCAGTTCATCATGATCAAGGATCCAGGGCCGGGCGGCATGCGGCTACGCCAGATCCCGCTCGACATGAGTTTTGCGCAATCCTTCGACGGCCGCGCCCCCGATGCCTATGAGCGGCTGATCATGGACGTCATCCGTGGCAACCAGACGCTGTTCATGCGCCGCGACGAGGTCGAGGCGGCGTGGAAATGGATCGACCCGATTCAGGATGCCTGGGAAAGCGGAAGGCAAGAGGCGCAAGGCTACACCGCCGGCACATGGGGTCCCTCGGCCTCGATTGCGCTGATCGAACGCGACGGGCGGACATGGCACGAGAGCAATTAGGCGGCGCCTACAACTGGCACGAATTTGCCGGACGCCAGGAGTTGGCGACAGCACTTGCCGGCCACGTCGCCGGCCGCCTGTCAAAGGCGATCGCCGAGCGCGGCACGGCACTGCTGGCGGTCTCGGGCGGCACGACGCCGGCGAAATTCTTTGCGGCGCTTTCGACCGTTCCGATCGCCTGGGAAAAGGTGACGATAACATTGGTCGACGAGCGCTTCGTGCCGCCCTCATCGCCCCGCTCCAATGCCGGCCTGGTTGCCGCCAACCTGCTGCAGAACGCGGCCGCCGCCGCGAATTTCGTGCCGCTCTACCACGCCGCGGCAACGATCGAGGGGGCAGCGGTCTCCGACAGTGAGGCGCTGCAAGTGCTGCCCTGGCCACTCGACGTTGTTGTGCTCGGCATGGGAACTGATGGCCACACCGCCTCGTTCTTTCCGGATGCCGACAACCTGGCAAGATTGCTCGATCCGTCGTCGCAAAGGATTGTGCTTCCAGTTCACGCGGCAAGCGCCGGCGAGCCACGGCTGACGCTGTCACTGGCGCGGATCATCAATGCCGCCTTCATCGCGCTGCATATCGAGGGCGCGGAAAAACGCACCGCATTCGAGGCCGCGCTTGGAACTGGAACACGACAGCCCATTCGCGCCGTGCTCGATGCCACTCAAAAGCCCTTAGAGGTTTTCTGGGCACCCTGATCTCAACTTGGCTGCAGGTCCCGGCAACAGCCGGAAGGTGTTTGCGGGACCTCGCCTGAAAGGACCGACCGCCATGACAGCAAGACGCGACATCGAAGCCATCACCCAGCGCATCCGTGAGCGCTCCAAGCCCGGTCGCGCGGCCTATCTCGGCCGCATCGCCGAAGCCTCGAACCGCACCGCCAACCGGGCCGTGCTGTCTTGCGGCAACCTGGCCCACGGCTTTGCCGTCTGCAGCCCTTCCGAAAAGGTAGCGCTTGGCGGCGACCGGGTGCCGAACCTCGGCATCATCACCTCCTATAACGACATGCTGTCGGCGCATCAGCCTTTCGAGACGTTTCCGGCGCTGATCAAGGACGCGGCCCGCGAGGCCGGCGGCATCGCCCAGGTGGCCGGCGGCGTACCGGCGATGTGCGACGGCGTCACCCAGGGCCAGCCCGGAATGGAGCTGTCGCTGTTCTCGCGCGACGTGATCGCCATGGCCGCGGCGATCGGCCTGTCGCACAACATGTTCGATGCCGCCGTCTATCTCGGCGTCTGCGACAAGATCGTGCCGGGGTTGGTGATCGCGGCGCTGACCTTCGGCCATCTGCCGGCAGTCTTCATCCCGGCCGGGCCGATGACGACCGGCATTCCGAACGACGAAAAAGCCAAGATCCGCCAGCTCTATGCCGAGGGCAAGGTGGGGCGGGCCGAACTGCTCGAAGCGGAATCAAAATCCTATCACGGGCCGGGAACCTGCACTTTCTACGGCACAGCCAATTCTAACCAGATGCTGATGGAGATCATGGGGCTGCACACGCCCGGTGCCTCGTTCGTCAATCCGGGCACACCACTGCGCGACGCGCTGACCAGGGAAGCGACCAAGCGGGCACTGGCGATCACCGCGCTCGGCAACGCCTACACGCCGGTCGGGCGGATGATCGACGAGCGCTCGATCGTCAACGGCATCGTCGGCCTGCACGCCACCGGCGGTTCGACCAATCACACCATCCACCTGATCGCCATGGCAGCGGCGGCCGGCATCGCCATTACCTGGCAGGATATTTCCGACATCTCGGAAGCGGTGCCGCTGCTGGCGCGGGTCTATCCGAACGGCCTTGCCGATGTGAACCACTTCCACGCCGCCGGCGGGCTGGGGTTCCTGATCCGCGAACTGCTCGACGCAGGCATCCTGCACGAGGATGTGCGGACGGTGTGGGGCGAAGGGCTGCGCCCCTATGCGGTCGAGGCCAAGCTCGGCGCCGACGGCGGCGTCGTGCGCGAGGCCTCGCCGCGCCATAGCGGCGACGAGAAGGTGCTGGCGCCGTTCAAGAAGGCGTTCCAGCCGAGCGGCGGTCTGAAAGTGCTTTCGGGCAATCTCGGCCACGCCGTCATCAAGACATCGGCGGTCAAGCCGGAGCGGCGCATCATCGAGGCGCCGGCCAAGGTGTTCGACAGCCAGCAAGGCCTGAACGAGGCGTTCAAGGCGGGGTCGCTGACCGGCGACTTCATTGCCGTCATTCGGTTCCAGGGACCGAAGGCCAATGGCATGCCGGAATTGCACAGGCTGACCACCGTGCTCGGCATCCTGCAGGACCGCGGCCAGCATGTGGCGCTGGTCACCGACGGGCGCATGTCGGGCGCTTCAGGCAAGGTGCCGGCGGCGATCCACGTGACGCCGGAAGCGGCGGAGGACGGGCCGATCGCCAGGATCCATGACGGCGATATCATCAGGCTCGACGCCGAGGCCGGAACGCTCGAAGTACTGGTGCCAGCCGGCGATTTCGCACTGCGCCGCCCCGCGGACAGCGACCTCATAGGCAATGAATTCGGCTTCGGCCGCGAGCTTTTCGCCGGGTTCCGGCAGTTGGTAGGCCGCGCCGACCATGGCGCCAGCGCCTTCGGTACGGCGTGACCCTTTTTCGGCCATGAGGAAGAGCGGCCGATGGCTGCTCCCCCTTTATTTCTGCGCAATTCCGGACGGAAAACCGTTCCACACTTTTCCTGGAATTGCTCTGGATCTATTGAACCGTCAGCTCGGCTCGCGCACCGGCCCTGACCGTGACCGTGCCTTCTTTCGAGCTGTTGTCCGGTTTCTCCGAAACCACCGCGTAGTCGCCGGACGACAGGGTGGCTTCATACTTCTGGTCATAGGCGTAGCCGACCGACTTGCGGGTTCCGTCGATGTTCTTCCTGGCCTCGAATATCTCGATCTTCGAGGCCCCTGGCGCGGTTATCGTCAGCATGCCGGCGTTTATCGCGATCTTCAGATCCTGATGGTCGCCAACCTTGACGCTGAACGGCTGCTCGGCCACCGCAAGGTCGACCGTCGCGACCATTACATAATCGTCGGGCGGCAGATCGAACTTGCTGTCCGGACCGTAGGCATAAGTCACCTCCCGCCTGGTTCCGTCGACGTTCTTTTTCGCCTGGAGCACCTTGAAACCAACGCCCGAACCCTCGGCCTTGTCACCGCCGGCAGCATAATAGGCATTGGCAACGATACGCCCGACGCCGACAATGATGTCCTTGTCGATGACCCTGCCGGCGGCAAGCAGGATCGTCTCGGTAACCATGCCCTGGCCGATCGTGACGGTCACCTTCTGGTCGCCGGCCGGCAGCACGACTTTCGTGTCGCCGTAATAGGTCGGCGGGGTATCGACGCCGGGATAGCCGATTACGACAGCCGCGCCGTCATCTAGGTCCGCTCCTTCGCTTGGCCTGGGGTGGATGACCAGCGTGCCGGCATTCAGGTTGAAGTGCGGCTTGGCGACCTGGCCAGGCTCTATCTTGATCTTCTGTTCGGCCCTGGCCTCGCCGGCGCGCGCGACGACGATGTAGTCGCCCGGCTCCAGATTGCCTTTGTAGGCGCCATATTCGGTGATGACGGGATCGCCGCGCGTGCCGTCGGAATTCGCCTTGTAGATCTCCCAGGCATTGCCGTCGGTGACGGGATCGCCACCCTCGGCAAGCACGACGGTGGGCACGAAATTGGACTCCGCCGGCTTGGCGGGGGTCGGCTGGGGAGCAGGCTGCGGGGCGGGAGCCGGTTCAGGGACGGGTGGCGGAGGCGCGACGGTCTCGACCAAGGCGTCGTGCAATGCCTTTTCATCCGATGCCTCGACATATTTGCCGCCGGTGTTGTCGGCGAGGCAAGCAACCTGCTTGCCCTCGGCCGCCGTCAGGCCGAAGCCGACAACATTGACGGTGAAGTCGACGCCGGCAGCCTCCAGTTCCTTGCCGAGCGCACAGGGGTCGCCATTGCATGTCTCGATGCCATCGGTGATGAGAACGACCGTCGCCTTCTCCTCGGTGTATTTCAACGCCTCCGCCGCTTGCTTGACCGCGGCGGTCAGCGGCGTCTTGCCCTGAAATTTCAGGCTGTCCGCCGCGGCTGAGATCGCACTTGCCGAGCCGGCCTGTGGCGGCACGATCAGTTCGATGTCGTCGCAACTGGCCTTCTCGCGATGGCCATAGGCCATGAGGCCGATTTCCTCGTCGGCCGGGACCGATTGCAGCACGTTCCGCAGCGATTGACGGGCGATTTCGAGCTTGGGCTTGCCGTCGATCTGCGCCCACATCGAGCCGGAGGCATCGAGAATGACGATGACGCGATCGGCGGCGAAGCCGAACCCCGTCATCCACAGCAGCAGGGCCGCCGCAGCGGCGCTCCGCACGAATCCGGCCATTGAATATCTTCCCGTCAGTCGCCGCCGCTCGGCGCCGGAAAGCTATTTGACGCTGCGTCGCGACACAAGCCCGGGCGGAGCACGAAGCTCCGCCGCCTCTGTGCAAAACCCTCAATAGGTCGTGCGGCGTTCCTCGGAAGGTGGCCGGCCGAATTGCAGCCGGTAGCTCTGGGCAAAATAGGAATGCGAGGTGAAGCCGGTGGCGATTGCCACGTCGAGGATCGGCATGTTGGTCTGGCGCAGCAATTCGCGCGCCCGCTCAAGCCTGAGCCGCATGTAATAGCGCCCGGGCGTCACACTGAGGTGGCGCAGGAACAGGCGCTCGACCTGGCGCACCGACAGGCCCGCCGACTTGGCGAGCTGCACCGCCGACAGCGGCTCGTCGAGATGGTCGGCCATCAGCTCGACGATGCGCCGCAGCTTTTCTGACTTGCCGGTCAGGTCGCGCTCCGGGCCGACACGCTGGCGGTCACCGGCCGAGCGGATGCGCTCATGCTGGAACTGGTTGGCGACGCCATTGGCGAGGCTCGAGCCGAAATCGCCGCGCACGATCTCCAGCATCAGGTCGATCGAGGTGGTGCCGCCAGCGCAGGTGTAGCGCTTGCGGTCGATCTCGAAGACGTTGCCGGTGCAGTTGATCTCCGGAAAGCGTTCGAGGAAACCGGCGCGGTTTTCCCAATGTATGGTGCAGCGATAGCCATCGAGCTGCCCTGCCTCGGCAAGCAGATAGGACCCGACCGAAAGCGCGCCGAGCGCATTGCCGCGCCGGCCCCAGCTGCGCAGCGCCGCCAGCACCTTGCTCTTGCCGGGAAATTCCGTCGTTAGCCCGACCGAGACGAACAGGATGTCGACCGGCGGCAGATCGGCAACGGCGTAGTCGATCTTGAGCGGCAGGCCGTTAGACGCCATGACGGCATCGCCGTCGGCCGACACCGTCGTCCAGCCATAGAAATCGCGGCCGAGCAGCCGGTTCGCCGACCGGAACGTGTCGATTGCCGCGGCCAGCGAGAACATGGAGAACTTGTCGACCAACAGAAACCCGAACTGCCGGCCGCCCTGAACGGGATCATTGGTGACCGGCCGCTCTAAGGGGACAGTGAGGTTGGGCAAGGACGCTGCTCTCTGGTCAGAAGGAAGGCCGTTTCAACCCGGCTGCGAGGTAGGCGGAAGCTAGCGTGTTGGCCATCAGCATGGCAATGGTCATCGGCCCGACGCCGCCAGGCACCGGCGTGATGGCGCCGGCCGCCTTCGCTGCTTCGGCAAAGGCGACATCGCCGACAAGGCGGGTCTTGCCTTCGCCCTTTTCAGGTGCGGCGATGCGGTTGATGCCGACGTCGATGACGGTGGCGCCAGGCTTGACCCAGTCGCCGCGGACCATTTCAGGCCGGCCGACGGCTGCAACCAGAATATCGGCGGTGCGGGCAAGCGCCGGCAGGTCCCTGGTGCGGCTGTGTGCGATGGTGACGGTGCAGTTGGCGGCAAGCAGAAGATTGGCCATCGGTTTGCCGACGATGTTCGAACGCCCGACGACGACCGCATTGAGGCCGGACAGGTCCTTGCCGCGCACGCGTTCGGTCAGCAGCATCGAGCCGGCCGGCGTGCAAGGTACGAAGGCGGTCTCGAGCTCGCCGGTGCCAAGCTTGCCGACATTGATGAAGTGGAAACCGTCGACATCCTTCTCCGGCGCGATGGTCTGGATGATCTTGCCGGCATCGATATGGCCGGGAAGCGGAAGCTGCACCAGGATGCCGTTGATGGCCGGATCGGCGTTGAGCTGGCCGATGATCTTCAACAGGTCCGGCTCGGAGGTTTCGGCCGGCAGCGTGTGCTGAACCGAATGGAAGCCGCATTCCTTGGCGGTGCGCGATTTGGAGGCGACATAGACCTGGCTCGCCGGATCCTCGCCGACGATGACCACGGCGAGACCGGGCTGCCGTCCGCCCTTTTCCGCGAGTTCGGCGGTCAGGACCTTGACCCGCCGCACCACGTCTTCGGCGACGCTTTTTCCGTCAATCAACTCAGCCATGAACCACCCTCGACGCCTATCGCGTAAGCCTGCCGCGTCAAAACATCCATGCGGCGCGCTCCAGATATCTTTTATGCAGGTCGTTGCCCAGAACCATGCGCAGGCGGGCGGACTGCAGCGCGGCATTTTCACGAAAATCGAGCCGGGCAATCCCGTCAATGCGCCGTCCCATGCCGTTAACTCGAAACCGGCATGTTTTATTCGACGCTTAGAAATAGCGGCGGCGCGTGCGGTTTTCGGTGAGCTCCCGAACGACCTCGCGGAATTCGCGCAGGCTGGCGCGGATTTCTTCGATCTGGGTTTGCTGATCGGCGGCTTCCGAGGCCTGATTTGCCGCCTTCGACCAGGCCTGAGTATGGGCCGAATGCGGCGGCGTGGGTTGCTGCGGATAGAAGACAGGCGATATGGCTGCGCTGGAATTTGTCGCGGCGGAAGTCTCGCCGGACGCCATCTCCTCCGGCGCTCTGCCGGGCATGAGCCTGCGCAGCGCTGACAACACGGCGCCGATCGGACCCCGACGCGCTGCCCGGTACGCTTTGTCCTCAGCGGAGCCGGCATCGGGGCCGCCAAGGGAGCCAGCGGGTTCGAAAACTACATCGGCAGCTGCAGCCTCTTCCATCAGCATGGTGCCGGCCTTTGGCTCATCAGGATCGGGCTGGCTGATACCGGCGGCTGCCAACAGGATCGGGCTGGCACGCGCTTCGCGGCGCGAGCGGGCGAGACGATGGCGTGTGGCGGCATCCTCGCGCCATGACGGGCCTGCGCGGTCCTCTAGCGAAACCAGCGACGCTTCGTCCCCGTCGCTCGCTGCCTCGACGAACGACAGCAGGGACTGCTCGTTCCTCCAGTGTTCACGATTATTCCTATAAGCCATGGTTTCTGGAGCTTTCCCCTCGGGCTGGGACGTAGCGACCGCCACTGGTTAAGCGATGCTAAACAGGCATAGGAAATAAAAGGTTAATTTGGTCGCCGCGCCACTGCACGACTACATGCGCATGCCAACCGCAAGGTCCGGGTTTCCGCCTGATCACGGTCCCAACAGGACTTCCCCGCCCTGCCGCGAACGTCTATGGGGAAGCCATCTCTATGGGAGGCTTTCGATGACGATCAGGCTTGTTCTCGCCGGTTGCGGCAATATGGGCTACGCCATGCTCTCGGGCTGGCTGAAAGCCGGCAAGCTCGCTCCGGCTGCGGTGTTCGTGGTCGAGCCCAGTGCCGAGTTGCGCAAGCGTGCCGAAGCACTGGGCTGCTCTGCTGCCGCGGATGCCGGCGCCATCCCGGCAGACGCCGTGCCGGCCCTCGTCGTCCTTGCGGTCAAGCCACAGGTGATCCGCGACGTGACCGCTGGCTACATCCGCTTCAACGATGGCCGAACCACTTTCCTCAGCATCGCCGCCGGGACGCCGGTCGCCACGTTCGAAGGCGTTCTCGGCGACCGCGCGCCGATCGTGCGCTGCATGCCCAACACGCCGGCGGCGATCGGCAAGGGCATGATGGTGGTGTTTTCCAACAGGCTGGTTTCCGAGGACACCAAACGCCTTGTCGCCGACCTGCTTTCGGCGAGCGGGCAAGTGGCCGACATCGACGACGAAGGCCTGATGGATGCGGTGACGGCAGTCTCCGGATCGGGGCCGGCCTATATCTTCCACTTCATCGAAGCGCTGACCGTGGCCGCCGAGAAGGCTGGCCTGCCTGGCAAGGTCGCAAAGCTTCTGGCCATGCAGACGGTCTACGGCGCCGCCTCGCTTGCCGCCGAAAGCGGCGAGGAGCCTGGCGTGCTCAGGCAGCAGGTGACCAGCCCCAACGGCACTACGGCTGCCGCCCTTGCCGTGCTGATGGGCGAGGACCGTCTGACGCGCCTGCTCACCGAAGCGGTGGAAGCGGCGCGGCTGCGGTCGATCGAGTTGGGGAAGTAGGGCTTTTGAGAGAAGCCGGTCGGCGGCGATCGTCTGCCGTGCGTTTCAGCGGCAATAGCCGCCTTTAGAAAAGCAGGGCTCCTTCGCGCCCCCCTCTGTCCTGCCGGACATCTCCCCCACGAGGGGGGAGATTGGCAGTTTGGGCGCTTCGCTCACGAACTGCGATGCACCTACCCCGCCCCATACAGCATCTCGTCCTGCAGCCGGCGCAAGGCGAACAGCCTGGTCGTCGGGTCGGGCGCAGCATTGTCGGCGGTGAGCAATTCGCCTTTCCTCACCGGTTTCAGCACCTTGCCGCCTTCGAGCAGACCGACCGGCACGGCGCGGTGGGCGCGGGCTTCTTCGACGGTCATGGTCCAGGAGCGGTAGCAGGTCTCGCCGATCGCGTCGAAAACCTCGCCTGCCGCCAGATCCCGCTTGGCCACCGCGCAGACCTCGGCAACCGGCCGCGGCAGCGGCACCATGTCGGGTTTGCCGTAGAGCGCGATACGAGCGGCCGTCAGCGGAACTTCCAGCGAGGTCAGATGGTAGGGCCTGAAGAAGCTGTAATAGGGGCCGTGGCCGATATGCAGATCGTCCATGCGCTCGATGATGCGCGGATGCGTCGCCTCGACGATGACGAAGACGCCGGGCGCCACGCCCTTGCCGACGGTGTAGTCGACGACGCCCTTTTTCGACAGGATGCCGCCCTGCTCGCGCGGGATCAGCACCTTGACCAGCTCGTCGCGATCGGCCTTGGGGCCGTGCATGCCGGGAACGTCGGGCACCAGCCCGGTGGCGTTGGCAATGGCGCACATCTCGACCATGGTTTTCGAGCCGTCGACGAACTCGACCAGCATGCGCGGGTTCATGTTTCGGCGCAGCGCTTCGGCGCGGTAGTCGTCGGGAACGGCGTCGTGGTTGAGCGGGTTGTTCTTGCCCTTGCCCGCGGAGACGATGGTGTAGCCGAGCGCCGAGGCGAACTCGATCAGTTCCATGCAGCTCGACGGCTCGTCGCCGGCGCCGACCGAATAGACGACGCCGAGCCTGTCCGCCTGCTGCTTCAGATAGCAGCCAATGGTGACATCGGCCTCGACATTCATCATCACCAGATGCTTGCCGTGCTGCATCGCCATCAGGTCGAAATCGGCGGCGACGCCGGGCTTGCCGGTAGCATCGATGACGACGTCGATAAGCGGATTGGTGACCAGCATTTCGTTCGAGGTAATTGCGATCTTGCCGTTTTCGATCGCCTGGCTGACCTTCGAAGCGCTGTCCGCTTCGGCTGCCATCGCCTCGTCGCCATAGGCAATGCGGATGGCGTCACGCGCCGTATGCGGCCGGCGGGTCGAGATCGCGCAAACCGAAATGCCCGGCATCAGCATGCCTTGCGTCACCAGGTCGGTGCCCATCTCGCCCGAACCGATAACGCCGATGCGCACCGGGCGGCCTTCCGCGGCACGCTTGGCAAGATCGCGGGCAAGCCCGGTCAATGCGACATTGGTCATACTGGAAACGTCCACTGCTTTTTGATTTGAAGCGGGAATAGCAGGGAACGGCAACCCATTGCCAATCGAAACCGGCCGCGGCGGCGATTTCTTGCGCGTGATGCCAAACCGCAATTGGCTCAATCTTGGAACAGCCGACCAATTCGACGGGCGAGAGGCTGCAGCAGAAACAACACGCGCCGCCAGAGCGAGGAGCCGGCTAACAATGGACGGAAAATCTTAGGCAATCCTTTAGTCGTTGCTGCCCAAATAGGGAAATGGAATGGCGTGCCCGTATTTTCACGCATGTGTTCCGCTCTCTGCAAGGAATCGGCGAGAGCGGCAACGTTGCTACTATATTTGCCCTGTCGTTGCCGATCGTCGTCGGTGCAGCGGGCCTCGGTGTCGAAACGTCCTACTGGTACTATAGCAGCCTGAAATTACAGGCTGTGGCGGATGCGGCAGCCTATGCCGGCGCTCTGGAAAAGGTTTCGGGATCCGACAAGCCAACGATAGTCTCCGCCGCGACGCTGTCGGCGACGACGAACGGCTGGGAACCGGCAACAGGTACGATCGAGGTCTTCATCCCTCCGTCTTCCGGCCCGAATGTCGCGAAAAAGGCGGTCGAGGTTATCGTTCATCAAAAGCTTGATCGATTTTTCACGGCAATATTTACGCAAAACTCGGTTGGCGCCCAGGCAAGGGCGGTGGCTCTTATCACCGACGCTTCAAAAGCCTGCATGCAGGCGCGCGATCCTTCCGCTTCCAAAGCGGTGCTCTTTTCCGGCAGTTCGACCACAAAACTGACCGGCTGCTCCGTGATGTCCAATTCCATAGCTGCGGATGCTATCAAGCTTCAGGGATCGGCCAACCTTCAGGTCGATTGCCTCATATCAGCCGGCGGCGTTTCGTTGAACAACCCTGTAACAACCGTTTGCGCCAGCC
Source organism: Mesorhizobium sp. M1329 (assembly GCF_040318035.1). NCBI lineage: Bacteria > Pseudomonadati > Pseudomonadota > Alphaproteobacteria > Hyphomicrobiales > Phyllobacteriaceae > Mesorhizobium > Mesorhizobium sp. M1329. The sequence goes on from NZ_JAMYLN010000049.1 coordinate 16,087, forward strand.
CCATAACCCAGGCCTTACCCGCTGGTGATCCCTTTATCGACTTGCCGACGCCACCAGCCACAACTCCCTGTCAAAACTCGAGATTGTCAACCCTGACCCCCGGGACATACTGCAGCGGGTTGAGCCTGAGCGGCAATGTTGTCCTCTCGCCCGGCATATACGTCATCCAAGGCGGTGATTTCAAAGCGAACTCGAACGCGAATATCTCCGGCGACGGAGTCATCATCTATCTGGCCGGCAGTTCGGGCGTCAGCATGAACGGCAACGCCACAATCAAGCTTAGCGCACCGACGTCGGGCACGTATTCCGGTGTCCTGTTTTACGGCAACAAGGGTAACCCGACGGGATCGAACACGTTCAATGGCACGGCGGATTCGCTTTTGACCGGCGGCCTGTATTTTCCAACCCAGGCAGTCAATTACCTCGGCAATTTCTCTGGCAAGGGCGGTTGCACCCAGGTCGTCGCCGGTACCGTGCAGTGGTCTGGCAATACGAGCATCAGCCAGGATTGCACGAGCCTCGGAATGCGTGACATTCCGGCCGCACAATCAATAAAGCTAGTCGAGTAATCTTCGTGGCACGGATTTCAGTCCGGATGTTCCGGAGCGATTCAGGTGCTGCCGCGGTCGAGTTTGCGCTGGTACTGCCGATCCTTTGCCTGGTACTTCTCGGCATTACTGACGGCTGGTCTTTTGTATCAAGCGCATTGTCGATGCGTGCCGGCGTTAAAACGGCGGCCAATCTAGTGATGCAAGGCGCAGCCGACGACGTGACTATCCAAGTCGTCGCCCTTTCGAGCTGGGAAACCCATCCCGATGACGCGCAGGTGACGCTGCGCCGGAAATATATGTGCGGGACCATCGTGGTCGATCCATCTGTCCTGTGCGACAGTTCGAAAGCTCCCGCCGTCTTTGTGGAAATACAGGCGACAGCCACCTGGTCACCGCCCTTCAGTTTTGGCGCGTTTTCCCTCTCGCGCGAACTCAGTCATCAACAGGTGATTCGTGTCCGCTAAGTCGAGAGCTTTCACGGGGGATGCATCAGGCGGAGCTGCATTAGAGTTCGCGCTGATCGCGCCTTTCCTGATAATGCTTTTGATCGGCATCTTTGCATTCGGCTGGGCTCTGAATGCCATGTCGAGTGTTCGGTACACGCTGGAAACGTCGTCACGTGCGCTGCAAATGAAAAACTCGCTGACGCAGGCCCAGATCCAAGCCATTGCCACGGAAAAATTACTGGATTTGGGATTGAAAGACGTCGAGGTGACAATAGCAATCGACGCCCCCAGCGGCGGCTTTCGCATGGCACATCTGACCGCCCAATATGCATTCGTAGTCGAGTTCCCGTATTTCGACCGATATCCGATAAATTATCAGACAACCGTCACAGTTCCCCTGACTGCATCGTGAGCACGACCTGGCCAGTCGAGCGGCACCTTTCGATGTTCGCTGCGCGCCGCCTTTATAGGCGATCGCCTTGTACAGCGTGCCGTTGCCGGCTTTGTTCCGGCCGAGCCTCTCCCCTCGCCCGGCGCTGCGCCGCCGCTACTTGTTTGTTGACAGGCATGCGAGGCCTACATGTGGAATTTGGCAGCAGAGGGCTGGAGGCTCCTCAAGCAGAGCGTCATCGGCTTTATCGACGACAATGCGCTGAGCCATGGGGCGGCGATAGCGTTTTATGCCACGACCTCGCTCGCGCCGATCCTGCTCATCATTGTCGCTATCGCCGGCATGGCCTTCGGGCACGAGGCGGCGCAACTCGCGCTTTCGGCACAGATCGCCGGCCTGATGGGGCCGCAAAGTGCCGATCTGCTGCAAGCGACGATCGAAAACGCCTCGCAGAAGGAAGCGGGAACCCTTGCCAGCATTCTGGGGCTGGTCACGCTGTTCGTTGCCGCATCCGGCGTGTTCGGCGAAATGCAGCTGGCGCTGAACGAAATCTGGAAAGTCAAACCGAGCGGGGCAACGATTTCACGGCTGGTCCGGGCACGCATTGCAAGCCTGGGCCTGGTCGCCGCCCTCGGGTTCCTGCTGCTGGTGTCGCTGGTCGTAAGCGCCGCAATTTCGGCGCTCGGAGAAGTCATCAACGCCTACCTGCCGTTCGGCACCATCATCCTGAGCGCGATCAACGGGATCGTCTCGTTTGCCCTGATCACGCTGCTGTTTGCCGCGATTTACAAGGTGCTGCCCGACCGCAGCCTGCAATGGCGCGATGTCGGCCTCGGCGCCGTGGTCACCGGGTTTCTGTTCACCATCGGCAAGTCGCTGATTGGCTGGTATATCGGAACCAGCGCCATCTCATCATCATACGGCGCGGCCGGCGCGCTGCTTGTCGTGCTGTTATGGGTCTATTATTCGGCGGAGATATTTCTGCTGGGCGCCGAATTCACGCGAGCCTATTCGGTCCGACACGGCAGCCGGTCCGATTTGAAGAACAAGGTGGAATCGCATGAGAAATGAGTTCACACCGAAATTCGACCTAGCCGGCAAGGTGGCGCTGGTCACCGGCGCCTCGCGCGGCAGCAGCCGCGCCTGCGCCTGCATTTGCTGGCCACATCCCGCTCGGCCGCATCGGCGACCCGATCGACGTCGCCGGCACCGTGGTGTTCCTCGCCTCGCCGGCGGCGTCGCTGATCAATGGCGCGAGTATATTGGTGGATGGCGGTTGGTCGGTAGCGTGATAGGGCTCTTTGGCTGGTAGTGCGACACCGCCTCTCCCACTCCGGAAGAAGCGCGCGGACTTCGCAGCTCGTTGAGCGGTTCAAGGTTAGTCCAAGAGGTCTTTTATGGGCGAAAAATCTCAATTGAACAGTGAATTCGACGAACCGCGGAATGAGCCACTCTTCACGGCTATCTCGCAGAAAGACCCCGCCTTCCTTGCAGCTTACGATCGCGCGCTTGCGAGTGTGCCGACATTTGTCGAACACATCGAGGGAAATGCAGATGCCTTCTGTTCCGCGAAGCTTCGGTTTCGCGATCCCGACGAGTCCGAACGTCTTGGGGAGGACCACTTTGTTTTCCTTTGGCTTGCCGCAGTGCATTATCATGCTGAGGAGCGGCTATTTTCGGGTACGTTTTTCGAGGTGCCACCCGAGCTTCAGAAATGGCATCAGGTTGGACAGCGGCTTGCATTTGAAGGCGATGATATTTTCGATTGGATGGTTCTCGACGCGGGGCACTTGCAGGGGGGATTCACATTGCGCGTAACCCGAGACAAGCTTCCTGAGAAAGATCGTGGCTCATACGATCGATACATCGGAGTTTCAGTTTATGAGCCACTGCCGTCCTGATTCAACGCATGCTTGATGGCCTGGTTTTTCGTTGGAGGATTGGGCAACCGCACTGGTCAAACCAGCTTTCTCATTCATTGCCGGCGAGCCAATGGACCATGTTCGCCATCAGTCTTCCGTAGAACGGCCATCCGAGGAAATCCTGCGAGAGCCAATGCGGGCCGATATCGGTTGCCCAGGCAATCGTGCGGCCGCGGCCATGGCTGCCGACGGCAAGGAGCGGCCAGTCGGCGCCGCGATGGTGGCAGGTCGCCAGAAGCCGGGACGAACCGTCGCGCCTGAATTCCAGCTTGTTCATGCCGAGAATCGGCGGCAGCGGCCCCTCCACTCCGGACAATATCGGATGTGACGGCTGCAGGATGGAGGCCTGCAGGCCTTGCGGCACCTCCATGCCGTCACAGAAGGGCAGGCAGCGGACCGGCAGCACATCCTCAACCGGGGTGTCGTGGAACCGCGCCGTCCCGAACATGCCCTGAAAGCCCATGTAACCGCCGGCCAGCATCAGCCCGCCGCCACCTTCGACATAGGCCTTGAGCAGATCGAGGCGGTCGACGCCGACACGCCCGGCGCGGGCATCCGGCGTCACCAGCAATGTCAGGGCGCCGACATCGGAGATCACCACCGCCTGATATTGGGCGAGCGCATCGAGTTCATAGGGAAACTCCGCGCTGCAACGCTCACCGCCGATCTGCGTGACCGCGATGCCTTCACTGGCCAGCGCGGTATTGAAGGCGGTCGCACCATTTGTCGAGGCCGCGCTTGTAAGTACATCGCTGCCGATGGCGACCGACGTCGTCGCCGCAAAGGTTTCGCCTGCAAGCAATATCTTCATTGCCGCCCCCGCACTGTTTTCATTCGAGATGTTTTAGGAGGGGCGCCGGATGGACCCGGCGCCCCGCTGGAACTTGAGCTCTAAAGGATCAGAACTTGAACTCGGCCAGATTTTCGGGGGTCACGATCTTGGCCGGACCAAGGATCAGTTCGCCGCCGGCGCCAATCGTGTATTCGCCGAGCCTGCCTGCCGTGAACTTCTCACCCTCCTTGCCGGTGATCTTGCACTGCGCAAGCGCCTGGGCTGTCTGATAGGTAAGATAGCCAAGATCGGTGACGTTCCACCAGATATCTTGAGCCGCCCCGTCCTTAATGTATTTCGAGATCAGAGTGGCCGGCGCGAGGCCGGTCAGCTTGACCTTGCCGATCATGCCCGCTTCCTCGAGTGCACGCGCGGCCGCCGGAAGGCCGATGCCTGCCGGGACGATGATCACCTTGAGATCGGGAAACGCCTGGACCAGCGCCAATGCCTGCTGCTGGTTGATCTGTTCGCTTTCTTCGCCGTAGGCCACCTGCACCAGCTTCATCTTGGAGAACTTCGGCTCGGCCGCCATCTTCGCCTTCATGAAGTCGATCCAGGCGTTCTGGTTGGTCGCCGTCGGCGTCGACGACAGGATCGCGAATTCGCCTTCACCGCCACTGAGGGCGAATGCACTTTCGAGCATCATTTCTGCCAGACTGTCGCCCTTGACCTGATTGACAAATGCCGCGCGGGCATCGGCGGCCACATCGGAGTCATATGAAATCACCCTGACGCCTTGCTGAACGGCGCGCTTCAGCGCAGGCGCGACGGCATTGGCGTCGTTGCCGGCAATTGCGATGACTCCGACCTTCTGCGACACGAGGCTGTTGATGAATTCGATCTGTGCCTCGGCAGTCGCCTGCGATGGGGCGACCTGGGTAGCGGTGCCGCCAATTTCCTTGGCCGCCTCTTGTGCGCCTCCGAAGGCCACTTTGAAGTAGGGGTCCGTGTCGAGCTTGGGCAGGAAACCGACCGTTACGGGTTCCTTGGCGCACTCCTGGCTGAAGGCCAGCGACGTTGGCGCAAGCAGAACCGCGGATGCGAGCAGGGCTAATCTAAACGCTTTCATTGTGACTCCTCCGTCAAAATTCGGGCTTGAAGGAAGGGGCCCGAGATCACCCCTTTGTCTCCCGCATTGCGCGGGATCTATTGAGCATCTCCTGTGTGGAGCGCCAGTAATTGCCGACCAGCAGCGAACCGATCAGAAGCAGGCCGATGATCATGCCCTGCGCGTCGCCACCGATCTGGTTCAGCGCCAGCACGTTACGGATGATGGCGATGAGGACCAGTGCCAGCATGACGCCGGTCAGGCGGCCCTTGCCGCCAAAGACGCTGACGCCGCCGAGCAGCACGATGGTGATGACATCGAGCTCCATGCCGAGCGCGTTGTTGGCGCGGGCGTTGGAAAGGCGCGCGGTATAGACGATGCCGGCTATCGCCGCGACGACGCCCGAGACGACGAACAGGTTCAGCACCATCCGGCGCGTGTTTATGCCGGAATAGCGCGCCACTTCGGGGCTGCCGCCGAGCGCGTAGATGCGCTTGCCGGTCGGCGTCTTCTGCAGCACGACCGCAAACACCGGCGCCAGCACCAGGAAGGGCACGATGGTCCACGGTATCTCGGTGCCCGGCAGGTTGTTGATGCCGAAGTCGACGACCGCGGGCGGCAGGATGTTGACCGAGCCGGTGCCGAGCAGGATGTAGCCAATGCCTCGATAGAGCGCCATGGTGCCGAGCGTCACAACCAACGACTGCAGTCCAAGACCCGAGACCAGATAGCCGTTGAAGGCGCCGAGCAGGCCGCCGACGGCGAGCGTCAGCGGGATTGCGGCAAGCGTCGGCACACCGGCCTGGACCAGCAAGCCAAAGACGACGGAGGTCAGCGCCAGCACCGAGGCGATCGACAGGTCGATTTCGCGGGTAATGATGAGCAGCGTCATCGGCAGGATCAGCAATGCCTTTTCCGAGGCGCTGGCGGCCAGTTGCGAAAGATTGAAGCCGGAAACGAAATTCGGCACGAAGATCGCGGCATAGAGGAAGATGGCCACGCAAGAGGTCGCCAGCAGCAGATCCCAGAAGTCGATCGAACGGAGGAACTTTTTCACCGCGCCCTCGCCTGTCTTGCCTGCTCGGCACGCCGCACGATGAAGGTGTCGATGCCGATGGCGACCAGGATAACCAGGCCGTAGACGCCCTGCAGCCACAGCGGGTCGACGCGCACCAGCGTCAGCCCGTTCTTGATGACGAGCAGTGTGAGGGCTCCGAGAATGATGCCGAGCAATGTGCCCGAACCACCGCGGATGGCGACGCCGCCGACCACCGCCGACGCGATGACGGTGAGTTCGAAGCCGAGCGCGACGCGGGCGTCGATGGTCGCATAGCGCGATGCCCACAGCGCGCCGCACAGGCCGCCGAGCAGGCCGGCCATGCCAAAGGCCAGCAGGATGCGGCGGTCAACGGGGATGCCGATCAGACGCGCGCCGTCCGGATTGGAGCCGGCGGCGAACAGTTCGCGGCCGACGGCGGTGCGATAGAGCAGCACATAACCCAGGCACAGGATGACGATCGCGATGACGACGATCAGCGGCACGCCGGCGATCTTCAGGCCGGTCATGTCGAGCCAGGCTTGCGTGACTTCGTCGGCGCTGATCTGGTCGCCGGCCGCCCAGATCGAGTTGAAGCCGCGGAAGATCGACATCGAGGCCAGCGTGACGACGATCGCCGGGATCTTTCCCCTGGTGACGACGAGGCCGTTGATCAGGCCGGCGACACCACCGACGGCGCATGCGGTCATCAGGCCGATGCCAATGTCGAGCCCCGGATAGGCCTGGACCATGCTGGCCGCCATGTAAGCCGACAGGCCGATCACCGCTGCGATCGAAAGGTCGATGTTGCGGGTGATAAGCACCAGCATCTGCGCGAGTGCCGCTACGACGAGCAGCGCGGCATCCATCGACACCGCGGTCAGGTTTGCAGCGCTCACCATGCGCGGGTTGATGATGGTGACCGGGATGGCGACCGCCAGCATCGCGGCGAGCAGGCCGAACTCCCGCCGCTTCAGTATGTCGAGCGGTCCTTTTCTTGTCTCCTCACCGGCGGCCTGTGCCGCCGCATCGGCGCTTTCGCCGGCTTTCGTCGCTGCTTCCAGCACCTTTTCCTGGGTAGCTTCGCCCCTGCTGAATTCGGCCGTCCGATGGCCTTCGCGCAGGACGATGATGCGGTCGCACATGCCGATGAGCTCGGGCATTTCGGAGGAGATCAGGATGATGGCCATGCCTTGCGCTGCAAGGTCGGCGATCATTGCATGCACTTCCGCCTTGGTGCCGACGTCGATGCCTTGCGTCGGTTCGTCGAGGATGAGGACGCGCGGTTCGGTGCGCAGCCACTTGGCCAACACCACCTTCTGCTGGTTGCCGCCGGACAGTTCCTTCACCGGCTGCGCGTAGCCGGAAAAGCGAAGCTTCATGCGCTTCAGCCAGTCCGAAACCAGATCGATCGCGCGGTTCGTGCCGTAGACGCCGGAGCGGGCCGCCTTGTCGAGGACGGGCAGCACGGCGTTGTCGAGGATGGAAAAATCCATCACCAGGCTCTGGCCCATGCGGTCTTCCGAGACATAGGCGATGCGCGCATCCATGGCGTCACGCGCCGACGCGAAGCGCACAGTCTCGCCGTCGATCAGGATTTCGCCGGCATCGGGCTGGTCGATGCCGAACAGCACGCGCGCGATCTCGGTCCGCCCGCTGCCGACCAGGCCGCCGAGCCCGAGCACCTCGCCGGCATGGAGCTTGAAGTCGATATTGGAAAAGCCGCCGGCGTGTGAAAGCCCCCTCGCCTCCAGCACCAGTGCGCCGGTGGCGTGGTTTCGCTGCGGATAGAGGTCGGTGACCTCGCGGCCGACCATCATGCCGATGGCGGCGGCGCGGCCAAGCTCGGCCTTCGGCTTGACACCAATGAGACGCCCGTCGCGCAGCACCGCGATGCGGTCGGCGATGCGGAAAATCTCGTCCATGCGGTGGCCGACGAACATCATCGCCACGCCGTGCAGCCGCAGGTCGGCGACGACGGCGAACAGCCGCTCGACCTCGCGCTGCGACAGGGCGGCCGTCGGCTCGTCCATGATCAGCACCCGCGCGTCGAGCGACAGGGCGCGGGCGATCTCGACCAGTTGCTGTTCGGAGGTGCGCAACGTTCCGAGCCGGGTTTCGGCCGGCACGTCGAGGCCGACTGTCGCCAGCACCCTGCGCGCGCCGGCAAGCATGGCGGCGTTGTCGATACCGCCGAAGCGGTCGCGCGGCATATGGCCGAGATAGATGTTTTCCGCCACCGAAAGATCCGGGAAAAGACCGGGGTGCTGGTGCATGACCGAGATGCCGGCAGCCTGGGCGTCGTGCGGCGAATGAAAGACCACAGGCTTGCCATCGACTTCGACATGGCCGCCGGTCGGGAGATACACGCCGGCCAGCAGCTTTACGCAGGTGCTTTTGCCGGCGCCGTTTTCGCCAAGCAGAGCCAGCACCTCACCTGAGCGCAATTCGAAGGACGCGTCCTTGAGGGCAATCGTGCCGCCGAAGGCTTTTGTCGCCTGAACCAGGGCAACGGGGACAGCCGCGTCGCTCTTCACCATGGCATCGGCTTCGCCTAATGCGCCCAAGTGCAGCACCTTTCCTCCCTGGTCCTGTTTTTTCAATTTGCTATATTAAATGGCTGAATGCCGCAACTGGAAAATTGACTTCCATGGCCGCGAGGGGCACTGTCGCGTCGCGCACGGGTGCGATTGGAGTGCTCGACCCCGCGGCACCCTCAAAGCTGCAAGCGGCTGGAGTGGCTCTGCGGGAATGAAATGGGGAGGCGCCGGTTTTGTCCGGAAAAGGCAGCAATTCGGTCAAGGTTCGGCATTATAACGAGCGCTTCGTGCTGGATGCCATTCGCCGCCTGAAGGAGGCATCCAAGTCCGATTTAGCGCGCGCCGCAAATCTGACGCCGGCTGCAGTCGCAACCATTGTCGACGGGCTGGAATCGTCCGGATTCGTAAAGCAAGTGGGAAAAAGGTTCGGACAACGCGGATCGCCATCCACTCTCTACCGACTTGCACCCGAGCGTATCTACAGCGTCGGCATCAAGATCGGCCGTCGAGCGCTGGAAGCCGTGCTCGTCGACTTTGCCGGCGAGGTCCGCTCCCGCGAGTCGCATGAATATCGCTTTCCAGATCCCGATATGGTGCTCAAGGCCGGCAACATGTCGCTCGCCAATTTCGACAAGCTGGTCGAGGGGCTTGGCGATGCCAGCATTGTCGGCGTCGGCATCGCCTCGCCATATTTCCTCGGCGGCTGGAGCGAAGAGCTCGGCTTTCCCGACGATCTTGGCAGCCGCTGGGAAGCAATCGATCTGACGACGTTCTTTGCCACAAAGCCGACGACCCCGGTCTTCGTGGAAAACGACGCGTCATCGGCCGCACTCGCCGAACTCATCCAGGGGACCGGCGCGCGCTTCCGCGACTTCATGCATATCTCGATCGATACCTTTGTCGGCGGTGGACTGGTGCAAGGCGGCAAGGTCCATACCGGGCCGCACGGCAACAGCGCCGCGCTCGGTCCTTTGCCGGTCTCGCCTTCAAGCCTCGATTCGGTGGCGGCCAAGCCGGCGCGCTACCAGAGCCTACTGCATCGCGCTTCGATCTATGTGCTGGTCAATCATCTCAAATCGCGAGGCATCGAGATCAACCGCGTGCGCGAGCTCGATCCCTTGCCGCCGGGGGCGCGCGAACCGCTGTCCGAATGGATCGACGATTGCGCCAATGCGCTGGTCGAGGCGATCATCGCCATCACTTCGGTCATTGACATCGAGGCGATCGTTCTCGACAGCATCCTGCCGCGGCCGATCCATCTCGAGTTGCTGGCAAAGGTGCAGACCCAGTTCAACAGGGTCAGCGCCATCGGCATCGTGGCGCCGGAAATCGTCTCGGGACAATTCGGCCCCGAGGCCTCGCCGATCGGCGCGGCGATGCTGCCGTTCTCGGCCCTGCTAGCGCCCGACAGCGGCGTGCTGATGATCGGCAAGGACAGAACAATGCTGCCGGGCAGCCTCTCGAGGCTTGCCGGCCAAAGCCAGCAAGCAAGAAGTCCGGCGACTTCAACGGGATAAGATGGCGCTGCGAACGGCAATCAAGCTTTGGATAGCATCAACATCAGCTCGCAGTCCGGCACGGGCACGGCGGGCTTTTTGCGCCGGCACCGGAACTTTTAGCGGCTGCTAATCTTCATTCGTAACCAACATCGAAATGCGGATCGGTCCGCGCTCCGCTCAGTACGGGCCCAGGAAGCAAGGAGGAACATATGAACTGGGATCAAATCAAGGGAAAATGGACGCAGTTCAAAGGCAAGGCGAAAGAGCAGTGGGGTGACCTCACCGACGATGATCTCGATCGGATCGAGGGCAACCGGGACCAGCTGGCAGGCCGGATCCAGGAGCGATATGGCATCGCCAAGGAAGAGGCGGAGCGCCAAATAGATAACTGGTCCAGAAGCATCAGCTAGGTCTTGGACGCAACGCCTTACGCTGCCCATCTCCCGGCAAATGTGCGTCGCCCGCCGTGCCGACTGGTGCGGCGGGCTCTTTCGACAGCAAGGCCCGCGAGGAACCTTTAGCCATATCTAATGTTCTACATGCGTGGCGGGCTTCGCCTCGGCGTGCGCCCAGCCCGTAGGCGAAGGAGCGTAATGATGAACAACATTATCTGGCTGGTCGGCGCCATTGTGATCGTAATCGCCATTTTGAGCTTTTTGGGTCTGCGGTAGCGTCCTAGCCCTCTCTTCGACCTCTTCGCCTCGGCAGCGGCTCCCCCGCCGGCATGGCCTCGCTGTCCGTTGCACTCAAGCAGGTCAGACTTAGGTCCCAAGCAAAATACTCCAGGATTGGACCGAAGCCCCGGCTGAGGAACGTAGCCCGCCGGCTCACGTTGTGGTGAGCTTTGGCGCGACGAAGATGCGTCCGGGCGGAGAGTTCAAAGCCAGGGAGGAGAGGCCCGACGCTCCGAACGAGCTTCGGGCCTGGCCGTAAATGCAAACGATCAGCAGACTGTTCAATTCCCATGCCCAGGCAGCACGTGCCGTTGCCAGGCTTCAGGCCGCCGGGATTCGCCGCCGCCAGATCAGCGTCGTCGGATCTTACAACGACAACGATGAACCGATCAGCGTTGCTGGATATTACGATGATGAGGTGAGCGTTCTCTGGCGGGGTGCGGTTGCTGGTGCCGCACTTGGCGCGACGGCTGGTCTGTTGGCCGGTTTCAGTGCTTTTGGAGCTCAAGACATTGATCCTGCGGGCATGACCGGGATGGCCCTGGTCGGTGCGGCGTGGGGCGGCTTTGCCGGCGTGCTTCTCGGAACTTTTGCCGATTTCGCCCAGAAGCCGCGCAAGCCGAAGATCGCACAGGGTGTCGTACTGGTGATGGCACGCGTCGATGAAAGGCAGGCCAGCGCCGCGCATACGGTGCTCCGGAGTTTCGCGGAGATGCCTTCCGGGCCGATGAAGAGGAGCACTTTGCCGAATTCAAGCCGGCTCCGCGTCCGATCTGGTGCCCGATGAAGTTTGTTTCGCGAAACAGGAATTCAAACCGGAGGCGCCCGACGAAAGCTTGGCAAACCAACACTTTGGAAGCATGCGGGCTACTTGCCGTCGTGCTGTCCTTTATTCTTACCGTTCTGTTGGTTGGTCTCATCCTTGGCTGAACCCATGCCCTTGCCACCGGCGACACTATGCCCGGCAATTGGCGAAGGTTGTGGCGAGTTCGAAGGATTAAACCATTCGTGCTAAGCGTTAATAGCTTGTCGCCATAGGAGAGGACGCCAACGTGGACAAACGGGCTGAAGGAGACGCGGAGAAATTGGCTCGAGGCGAGTTCGAGCTCAAAGCCGAACGATATGGCGTGAACGCCTTTCTTCTCGTTGTCGAACTTGTAAATCTTCTGGAAAAGCGCGGAACGATCAGCAGCGACGACGTCGCGAAAATAGCCGAGGCCGCCGCACTTGCCGTTGCCGCATCCAGCGAACCCGACGTGAGCAGCATCAATCTGTTGCAGGCCATCGCTGCCGCACGCCGGCCCAAATAGGCTTATAATCAAATCCGCCAGCAATCAGCGCCAACAAGCGCCATATATTGAACTGATCTCGATCGAGCGTGCGGAGCCATTCCATGTGCAATGACTACGAGCAGCACATCGCCTGGGCCGAGTATTGCCGGATGATGAAATCGCTGGCGCTCAATATCCCCAGTCATCAAACCGAACTGGATCTGCCGCAGGCGGATGACATCCACATCAACGATCCCGCCCCGGTAATGCGGGCTGCCGGCGACGCAATCGAACTGGCGTCGATGACGTTCGGCTTTCCTCCGGCCGGACCAAAAGGCGGACCTGTGTTCAACTTTCGCTCGGAGGGCCGGCAGTTCGGCAACAGCAAGCGCTGTCTCGTTCCCGCGTCGGCATTCTTCGAATTCACGGGAACGAAATATCCAAAGACCAAGCACAGGTTCTCGCTGAATGGCCATTCGTTCATGGCAATTGCCGGGCTGTGGCGCGAGGGTGTCGGCAACAAGCCGCCGACGTTCACGATGCTGACGAGCGAGCCAGGCCCGGATGTCGCGCCATATCACAACCGGCAAGTGGTTGTGCTGCGGCCATCGGACTGGGCGGCGTGGATCCACCTGACGAGGTCCGAGGCTGAACTCCTGCGACCGCTGCCGGAAGGGTCGCTCCAAGTGGAGACAGCTCGGGCAGGTTCGGAGTAGGAACCATCGGGATAATTGCCCGCTGAGCTGCGGCCGCGCTGCATAGTCACAGCGACGCGCGCCATGCTCAGAACGTAAGCGGTGTTCTCAGGCCACGGCCTTGAGCTCGAGCTTGTTGATGTAGACCCAAGGCAGGAGATCGTCGATCTGGCTGTTGG
>NZ_JAMYLN010000050.1:0-29004 GCF_040318035.1 Mesorhizobium sp. M1329
ATTAAGCTCTGTCTCGAACGGCCCTGTGCCCTGAAAATGGAACAAAATCGCCATCTGGCCACCGCGTTTCGCAGCTTCGATGTCAGATGCTTTCTGCACCAGCCTTAGGTCTTTTCTGGAGCGTATAGAGTGCAGCCAGCTGCCGATTTCCTTTAACGCCGCGGCAGGAGAACCTTCGCCTACGTTGACAGTCGGGGCCGCGCAAGTAACGCCGCCAGCTTTGTAGGACTCCACATATTTCTTCTGCTCAAGAAGCGGGGCCACAGCATCGATTACGACCGCATCGCGGTGAATTCTTTCGGCGTCCAAGCCATTCCTCCCAGAAAGTTCGCTAGCCGGCCAACGAGGCATATGACTCCATGCCACTTGGATCCAGAATTGTCAAGGCGTTGTAGATTGGATACAGTTGCCAATATGCATATCTGTTATCCAGAAGAGAGAAATTAGATGGCTGGGATGAGTGTCATTATCGTCGGCGCCGGCATTGTTGGACTAAGCGTTGCCTACGAGGCGCTACTGAGCGGAGCGGCTGTCACAATCATCGACCGAAACCCTGAGGGCGACAAAGCGTCATTCGGCAACGCCGGCGGCATCGCCGTAACCGAATTGATACCCCTGTCTGTCCCGGGATTGTGGAAGAAAGTGCCCTTCTGGGCTCTGGATCCGCTTGGCCCACTAGCGGCCCGGGTCAGACATACGCCTCACTTATTCCCGTGGCTTTGGCGGTTCGCAAAAGTGGGCTCAGCATCCGAAGTGCGACGGATTTCTGGCGTGCTCGCGGAGATCAACAGCCGCGTCTATGACGATCTCGTGCCGCTCTTCAACAGGGTTGGCCTTGCGAACGATCTGTTTCGTAAGGGGGCGCTGACGGTCTACGAGAGCGAGAGCGGTCTGAGACGCGACCAGCCGGAGTGGGATGCAAAGCGTGCGCTCGGCGTTGAGGCCCAAGAGTTGTTGGCATCGCAGGTCAGGGATATGGAACCGGCGCTTGGTCCGATAGTGAAAAATGGGGTGTTCATGCCTCAATGGTCCCATGTTTCGGATCCGAAGAAGGTTGTGGATGTTTTGCGCAATTGGCTTGCCGCAAACGGCGCGGAAATCTTCAGAGGCCAGGTTGACCGTTTGACTCCTAAAAGGGATGGGGCGGCGATCACACTGAACGGCGGCAAGACACTTTGGGCAGAAAAGATCGTCATCGCAGCGGGCGCGTGGTCGGCACAACTTGCCAGGCAGCTGGGGGACCGCGTGCTTCTCGAGAGCGAGCGAGGATACAACACCACGATCGCCTCGCCGGGCGTCGCCCTTGAACGCGAAGTGATATTCGCAGAACGAAAATTTGTGGCGACGCCCCTTTCGATCGGCTTGCGGATCGGCGGGGCGGCCGAGTTCGGCGGGTTGAAAGCTGCACCGAACTTCAAGCGCTCGGAAGCCCTCGTGACGCTTGCCAAGCTCTATCTTCCGGCCATCAAGGAAGCGGGAGGCGTGGAGTGGAGCGGTCACCGGCCTGCCACGCCAGATAGCCTGCCAGTCATTGGCCGCTCTGGTCCGAGCCCGCACGTCATTTATGCGTTCGGTCACGGTCATCTTGGCCTGACGCAGGGCCCGACAACTGGCAAAATCGTCGGGGACCTCCTGTTCGGACGACAACCATGCCTTAATATGGAGCCTTTTTCTGTGGCCCGCTTCTCCCTAAAGAGGAAGCGTCTATAGCACGCTGGACTTTTTCGGCCCGTGCGGCCCGCAAGAGCTCGGGGGCGAAAGTGTGCTCGGCGACCTCCCGCGTCGATCAGCCAATGTTCCGGTCCGGTCCACAGTGGCAACCCCCGCCCTACAACCCAGGGACCGAGCCGGGAAGAGCGAGCCCGAAGAGCGTGGGGGCTCAAGGGCCTGCGGTGCAGCCCCAGCACCCGTCGCCCGAAGGGCCCTCGCCTCGCGATATCACGGCGCCGATGGGGATCCTTCTTCTGTGATGTTGTCTGCTGAGTCGACCATGCCCGCGGTTGCATGTCAGTTCAACTTGGGGCCGACGGCGTGTCCTTCTCGATCCGCAGCACGCCGCGCGCGCCTCGGTCCCCGTAGCGCGTGGCGCGTCGCTCCGAGATCGGCACCCAGCTCCATCAGCGATCATCAATGCGTGACCGTATCGTGCGGACCGCCACTTCATAGGCGAGCTCGCCCCAGCATCGCACTCTCGACGCGACACAGAGGTAGCACTCTTTGCGCGACCGCTGGATTTCCAAAAAGATCGGCCTCGACGAAAGGCACACTCAGGCTGAGAGAGCGGGCTGCTGCGACTGAGATGCCCCGATCAGCTCTCGTCCGTAGTTGGATTTGTTCTCTATTGGTGTGCTTCCTGACGCGCCGTCGGCGAAGGTCAGAGGTTTCAGCCCCGTCAATGTGATCCAAATCTTTGACCCGCTAGGAGCTGGAGTTTCCGGCCTGTTTTACGAAGAGGGGCTAAGAGCGCCATTGCGATTGAGTAACTGGCGCGGTCCCGGAGTGTTCATGCACTGGAAGACGTTCGGTACGAATACGTTTGCCTGATGGGAGCGGATGCGGAGCATCGGCTGGACACTCGCCGAGGCAATTACCACCCACAAGCCAGACGCAAGACGAGTCGACCGTGAGGTCGAAGGTCTGCTCGAAGCCGTCGGGCTGCCCACCTCATACGCGCAGCGGCGCCCGGCTGCGTTGTCCGGCGGCATGCGGCAGCGGGTGGCAATCGCTCGCGCGCTGGCAGCGCGTCCCCGCGTCCTGGTCTGCGACGAGCCTGTCTCGGCGCTCGACGTCTCCGTACAGGCGCAGATTCTCAACCTGCTCAACCGGCTGCGGGCCGAGCGGGAGATCGCTTATCTATTCATCACCCACGACCTTTCGATCGTCCGGCAGGTGACCGAACGGATTTATGTGATGCACCGTGGCCGGGTCGTTGAGACCGGTACCACTGACGACGTGCTCAACCATCCGCAGGACCCATACACTGTCCGGCTGCTTGCATCCGCACCGACGGCGGAACGAGACTGGCTTGACGGCACAAGGTAATCGGGGGAGCCGGCGGGCTGCACGAGGCTGACGTGCGTCGAAGTGACGGAACGACTGGTGTGAACGACGTTCTATTGAGCCATGAGACCGCATGTGCGGACATCGCCTTGCACCCTCTCAGCTCAATCTCTCTGAAGGGATCTACCAATGACCTCAAGGTTGGGTGAGACGTGTCGCATCCTGCTCCCTCAGATCACTGCGAAGGAGTTCGACGACATCCCTTCCGCCGCCCACGTCGCTTGCCCCTAAGGAGACGCCGCCGCCTGCCGCCGACTGTTGAGCGACGGCTATCGTTTGGCGGAACAACGACGACGGACAATGCGCCAGGAAATCCAACATGCCTCGCACAGAGTATATCAAGGAGAGTTAGTGTGCCGATCCCGACGACCAATGATGGATCGATAGATGTGAAAGCCCCTCTGTTGCCGTCTCATCGCGTCGACCCGGCACTGCTTGACCAGGCACGGGTGGAAATGCAACACGATGGAGTTTCGGGAATCGCACTCGGCGTCTACCATGACGGCTGCGTTGCGACCGCTGGCCTGGGTGTAACGAACGTGCTGCATCCGCAGCCAGTCGGCGGCGACACGTTGTTCCAGATCGCGTCAATCACCAAGACGTTCACCGCCACCGCCATCTTGCAGCTCGTAGAGCAGGGGCGGCTCAGCTTGAACGACCCGGTCCGCGCCCACCTGCCGCAGTTCACTGTTGCAGACGCAGATGTCTCAGCTGCTGTGACCATCCGCGATTGCTTGACCCACAGCTGCGGTTGGGAGGGAGACTTCTACGAGGACCCCGGCTGGGGCGATGACGCGCTGGCACCATCGTCGCACGAATGGGCAAACTGGTTCAGGTGACGCCGCTGGGTCGGTTGTGGTCTTACAACAATGCTGCCTTTTACGTTCTTGGGAGGATCCTGGAGGTGCTGCACGGTCGTCCCTTCGAAGACGTGCTGCAAGAAGCCCTGCTCACACCTCTCGGTATCGACGGCACCTGCTTCTTCGCGCATGATCTGATCCATCGCAACTTCGCCGCGGGACATGCCGAGTTCGAGGGGCGGACAGTGATCGCACGGCCGTGGGCGATGCCCCGCTGCGGCAATCCGATCGGCGGCCTGATCGCCAGCGCCGACCACCTTATGCGCTACGCGCAGTTCCAGTTGGAGGGGGCGGCGGTGCTCAGCGACGCCATGCGGTTGGCCGCCTTTGAGCCAGCCGGCCCTTCGAGCGACACCCCCGCGATAGGGTTGGGCTGGTGGCTCGACGACACGACCGGAGAACGTGTCGTCAGCCACAGCGGCGGCGCCAACGGCCAACCCTGCTTTTTCGCGATGATCCCGTCACGGCGCTTTGCCTTAGCCGTGCTGACCAACGGGAGCAACGGGCGCATCACAGCCCGGCGGCTCTTGAAGTGGGCGATGCGGACCTACTTCGGCCTCGCCTCGCCCGAGCCTCAAGCTCAGGGGACCTTCGATGCGGACTCCTGGCTGGGTACCTACGAGGCCCGCCTAGAACGCCGCGTGCTGCGCCGCGAGGGAGAGCGGCTCGTGCTCGATCTAACGGACGAGGAGTGGCTCGACGCTCGACGGTATGAATCCGCCCCCCATTTCGCGCGGTCTGGAGGTCCAGCCGACTGGTCGGGACACAATGCTTATCCAGCCAGGCAAGCGCGCGGAGCAGGTCGGAAACTTCTTGCGCGATACCCATGGGGAGATCCGTTGGATGCGCATCGCCCGCCGGGCCGCACTACGCAAGTGAACCCTGGGCACGCCTCGGCGCCCCCTACCGCGAGCCCGGCATCACATCGCAACCGTTCAGGGTCAAAGAGCCCATTGCTCTTGAGAGGTGCGCAACATCGACGAATAGAAGTGCATCTCTGCAGGTCGTGGGAAAAGCGAATATTGGCCCATGGTGGAGAACTCAATCACACCGGTCAATAGGTCATGACCTCGCCAGCAGCGCGATCAATGAGATAAAATCGCTCGAGGGAGTTGGCCTTTTCTATGAGCGCCGGGTCGCCGCGACGTCGGCAGATTTCCTTCAGCCAGCCATACATTTCCCCGCAGTGGACCTTGTGGAAGAAGTGAAGCTTCGCCAGAATCGCTACGATCTCTCGATAATTGGCCTCGCTGATAATCTCCGAAAATCCCAGAACAGATTCGAGCGCTTCATTAGTCCACTCCTTGCGGGTATCCACCTTCGCATTTCTTGTCGATGGCTGTTCGACATTGCGCGCAACTTCATCCAGGGAACGAGTCCCCTCGATGTCGACCACAAGATGTGAACGTGGCGTTGGTGAGAAACATCCCGCGCTGTGCGGCAGGCTTGCATCAAGAAACCAGATCTCCCCTCGTCCCATGTGAAATATATTGTTCTCTTCTGTATTGGCACACCTCTCATTCGTGTCTAGAACTAAATGCACTCTGATAAACTTCCCGTCTAATTCCAAGTAATCACGGTGAGGAATTATACATGCGTTTTCTGATATACGGATGATCCGCGCGTAACGTATAGAGTCCCTATCAAAGTGATTTTCTAGCAATTCATGGAGATAGGGCAAGGATTGGCCCAGAGGTGTTGCCGCTGCTCGGGTCTCGTGGACGACCACTCTCTGCTCCTCCTGCTGCCCCGATCGATTGCGGAGCATGCAAAATTCCCACCGCCCGCACGCGAAATCCGAATATTCGCTCGAGAACTTGGTCTTTGCCAAGACGGCTAAATCGTCTGCCAGTCGCCTTTGGTCAAGCTGGACCACACCCAATATCCGCGTTGTCATTTTTAGCCTCCGAATTAGCTCACTACACAAGTTAGACAGCTCTCTATGCGACTTCCTCTATGGGATATGCGCGTTTTGCTTCGCTCCTGCCTTCTTCCCTAAGGAAGCCATATGGCTCATTGCGCATAGCGCGGACCAATATGGACTCCATATCTTTCACGCTGACGAGCCTTGCGTAGGTTCCACCCAGCGCGAAGTCACGCATGACGCCCTTCAATTCATAATCGTCGCGAGCGACATCACGCGCAAGAAACCCATACTCGGGCCTTCCCACGACATCGCGAACATAGATCGCTGATGAGGCGTTGAGCTGCCCCGTCCCGAAATCAACGATACCCTCGATATCGGTCGTCTTCATGTACGGCACCTGCGCCAACAATTCGCAGCGGTGCACATGGGTAGCAACCGGTGTACCCAGGCCCATGACAAAGCCTCCGAGTTGGCTGATCAATCCAAAAATCGAGTCGTCTCCGAACGGACTGCATTTCCACCAATCGGCTTCGCATAATTCCTGCGTTCTCGGGCCAGTCACAACCATCGAATAAGCGGGATGTTTGGTGCGCCCAGCAGGGAGCTCTCGCATTACAAGATCTGCCAAAACTCCTGCTTCGGACCTGGTCTCCGTCCAATGAAAACGCTGCGTAGCGCAGTAGCTCAAAGTGAACGCTGGCAGAATAACGGTAGACGACGCGGAAAGGCGCTCTATCCCTTTAAGAAGAATTGTCGTTGCCTCCTTGGCAGTCACATTCCTTAAAGCGACAAGAGATGAGTGCAGTACAACCGTGCTGGGTGCCTGATTTTCAATGTATTCGATAACTTGTGCCAGCTCGTCCATAAATTCGGCACCCCGTTTGCTCTTGTCCGTGGTGCTTGCAAGAGAATCACTGCGATCTACCGATTGAATTCGTCTTGCCCACTCCCCAAGCGACAAGTCTTGCTCTTGATGGACGTCCTCGCCAAACATTAGGCCGGCTTCGGCCAACTTGAGCTGGATATCGAGGAAGTTCAGTGAATCTATGCCGCACTCCCGAGCCGTCAAGCTGGGGAATACCCATCTGCCCTTGGTGGCGTGGATCGCTTCCAACAAATGATCCAACGGTGACCCCGCCGAACCTTCGGTCTTAGGTGTGGCAGGGTTCATGCCCCCCCCGAGCGCCGCCTTGGCAATTCTCTCAAGGGCGCGCTGGTCGAGCTTT
Source organism: Mesorhizobium sp. M1329 (assembly GCF_040318035.1). NCBI lineage: Bacteria > Pseudomonadati > Pseudomonadota > Alphaproteobacteria > Hyphomicrobiales > Phyllobacteriaceae > Mesorhizobium > Mesorhizobium sp. M1329. The sequence continues at coordinate 7,014 of NZ_JAMYLN010000050.1, forward strand.
CCATTGGCAGTGAAGGGAAGCCCGACAAGAGGCACAACGAGCCTCGGAACACGATCATTCGGCAGGACATACGACAGTTGCTGATGAACTTTCACCACGTCGGCGTCCGCGGGCGTCACCATGCAGACCAGATCTTGGCCCCTGTCGTCGTCTTTATCCACTACGACCACCGCTGAATCTGTGCACAGGCCCGTCTTATCGATGGCGCTGGTAATCTCCCCTTTCTCCAGTCGGGTTCCTCGATACTTGATCTGATCATCGTTTCTTCCGAGAAACCGCAATCCATTTTCTTCCGATGCCACGACATAGTCCCCAGTGCGGTACAGCACTTGTTCACCGTTGGCCGTCAAGAATGGCACGAAGCGAAGTTTCGACTGTGCTTCGTCCGCCACGTAGCGTTGGGACGTTTGCGCGCCTCCCACCCAGAGCTCACCCTCAACTCCAAAACCAACGTCGGAGTTGCTTTGGTCAAGAACATAGAAATCAACGTTGCATGCTGGTTTGCCGATGAACATCGGGAGGTCTACATCGCCACGGGGGCAATAGTGGTAGCTAACGGCAACACAGCACTCGGTTGGGCCGTAGCTGTTTACCAGCGTGGCGTTGGGAAAAATCGAGTAGAATCGCCGCCTAACCGAGTCTGGCAAGGGTTCACCATTGCAGACCACATATTCGAGATCCGTGAACCGCTCCGCCACATACGGAAGGCGTTCAAGAGTTCCAAGGAAACGTCGAAGCAGTGTTGGAACCATCTGAAGGACGTTCGTGCCGCTTTGAACGAGGAACTCAATCGTTTGAATGATCTGCGCTTGCAGTTGCTTAGTGGGCAAGACAATTGTCCCACCGGTCGCAAAAGGTACGAAGAACTCGGGGATTGAGACATCGAATGCTGGTCGCGTAAGCTGCGAAATGCAGGTCCCCTCCGTGAAATCGATCATGTCGATATACCAGTCGACCAAATTCAGGAGAGCTGTCTGGGAGACGGGTACCCCTTTCGGGATCCCCGTGCTCCCGGAGGTGTGCATGATGTATGCTATGTCTGAGAACGCTGAGTTGATGCCACCGGGTGTCGGAAAACGCTCAACGCGCATTGAGCCATTTGGATCCGGACTAATGATCGCTTTGGCGTTCGTGTTGCGGACTATATGGCCCAACCGCTGGTCGCAATCCGAGGGATCAACAGGCACGAAGGCAACGCCCAGCATTTGGGTAGCGAGAACAGCTGTGACCAAATCAACCGATCTGGGGAGTTTGACAATAACCGCATCACCAGGGCGGATGCCGATGGCCTCGAAACGCCCCATAAGACGGGACGCGGACATCCCCAACTCCCGATAGCTCACGTCGCCACTCTCGTTCGTACGCACAGCCGTGTTGGACGCAAATTTATCCAAAGTTTTGGCAATAACATCGGGTACGTTGGCGTCGCCAAAACGTAACGGCCGGCGCGGACCGGACAGTGTGGGCATTAGAGTCTGCATCGTAGGCATCTCCATTGCAGTTTTCCGTCAACCCCCTGCGGTTTAGGTGAGACGATCGTGGTGAAGAGGCCCAGTCGGCAGGCCGCAGGAGCGTGACTGATCTCTCTTCGTCGAGCGTCGCGACTTGGGAGCTTCAACAATCGTGCCAACTGCACCGAAAGAGCGTCAGAACCAATTATGCGCAAAGCATTGAATGGTTTAAGTGCACAGCAGGACATCGGGTCTAGCGCTATCGTGTCGCGATCTCGATAAACCCGACAACAGTTGTCGGACTCCCCACGTTTTCCGACCCTGTCGGTCAGCATTCCGCGACGATGTACCCCTGCAGATGCGATCGATGGCAGAGAGTCGAGGTGCCGTCCATCTGCTCAACGATTGCCGTGCATGAGCGACGCAGAAGCCCAAGTCGCCATTCGAAGGTGGTTTGTATTCTCAAGGCTTAAGAACGCGTTCGGCGGATCGATCGACACGACGTTGACGCGCCTTCGGGATCTGCTGGCCGCAGTGACCCGCCGCTCCCTCCCCCGCTGCGGAGCTCTACAAATCAGTTGGCATAGAGCCTCGGTTTGGCGATGCCGAGATCGCCCGCGTGATCGACTATATTTAGAAATGCTGGATCTCGTGACATGCTGCTGAAAGAGCGGCGCAGTGGATCATGAACCTACACCGTTCGGCCATTGCGAATGAGCATGTGATGCATCTTCCTTCACGCGCCACCAGGAAGTGACCACGGCCCTCGATCCACATTCGAAAGACAGGATGACGAAACAGAAACCTCCCGCTTCGCTTCGGGATCACTGATAATTCGGCGCAAAGCTTATGGCCGAGACGCCCTGAAATTGCGCAAGCACCGCGGCAGGTCGCCAATAACGGACGGATCAACGGTCACGACGGCAGGATGCCGCGCTATAGATCTCGCTGCTGGACGAGCATCCCAATAATCCTATCGAGACCTTTGTTGCTTTCAGCGGCGACCGCCACTATGAAGCGACGCTTCGCCGACTGTGTTTCACGCCGCCTGGAGAGTTTCATGACAGAAGAAGCCGAAAAAAATATCCACACCCTCATCGAGCTCACCGCCGATGTCGTCTCAGCCTATGTCTCCAACAATCCGATCCCGGTGGGGGATCTCCCTGCCCTCATCGGCCAAGTGCACGCGGCTCTGAAAGGGACGGCCGGAGGTGTCTCTGCAGAAGAGCCGGTTGCCCTTACGCCTGCAGTCCCGATCAGGAAGTCGGTGACACCGGACTACATCATCTCCCTTGAGGACGGGAAGAAATTCAAATCGCTAAAGCGCCATCTGTCGACCCACTATGGGCTGACGCCGGATGGCTATCGGGCTAAATGGGGCCTGGCGGCGGATTATCCCATGGTCGCGCCGAACTACGCCGCGGCGCGCTCGGCGTTGGCCAAGACGATGGGGCTCGGCCGCAAACCGAAAGCGCCGGAAGCGCCGGCGCCGACGAAGCGAACCCGCAAGAAGGTCGCAGCTTGATTTCGGCAATCGAGATTCGTTCTGGAGCGTTGCAGCCATCGGCTTAATCTGCGCGTCATATGAAAAGGCGGGGCCAACCCCGCCTTCCTTTCAAACAACTTTGTTTCATGAGGAATTCGCGACGCCTTGCAGCAATCTGCTGCCTCAGTTTTTGCTCGCTCCTATCGAGCGGCCTTGAGGACCTCCTGATCAACGCGCCACTCTTGCTAAGACACAGGAGAAAATTTCAACCAGCTTTGCTGAGGCTGCCAGCGGAGGATTTGCCAGTGCGTCGGTCCTGCTCGATCTCATAGTTGATCTTCTGGCCGTCAGCGAGGGTCGAGAGGCCCGCGCGTTCGACAGCGGAAATGTGGACGAAAACATCCGGACCGCCATTGTCGGGCTGGATAAATCCAAACCCCTTGGTGCTGTTGAACCACTTTACCGTTCCAGTCGGCATATACGTGTTCCTCTTTAACAATTGCAACGTGGGCAGGCCATTAGGCCTGCCCGACTCATAGCCGAGACTTGGGCGCAGCAAAAAGCGAAAAATTGTTAAGCCCCGATCAGCCGGCGCACTCCATTGTGGCCGTGGTCGCCAGCAAGCACTGTCCTACACTACCGCTCGAGCATGGCCGGAAGCGCCCCATCTTTCCAGCGCTCCTCAGCGCCACGTCTATTGCTGGTGCTTGGAGGCACGGACGTACGGCCGACCGCTGCTCGTGCCGCCAGGTCAAAGGGCGGTTAGTTCACGGAGCTACCTTCGTGCATAATGGCTTGCCAAGCGCTTGAACGAGCTTTGAATTCGATTGTTTCAAGAGGTTCGAGGGGTTAATCGATGCCACCAGCGTGGAAGCGATCGATAACGCGCGGTTTTGCTGGACCACTTCAAGGGCAAGTCAGAAACAATCGCCCAAGCGTTCGACGACTTCCTACTTGATTTCATAACCTTGCTGTTTGTGGTAGAAGCTACCCGCGAGCGGTTCCACAATCCAGCGAGGCGGTTGGCGCGCGCCAGATTGAGCAGGATCAGGACCCGATGCCCTTGACTTAGGGGCCACGCGGCCAGGGATGCGTTTGCAGCCGCGAAGAAGGCATAATCTGTTCGCCGGCAACCGAGCACAGCCAGGCTGTATTTACGCAGATGAATTCAATCGCGACCGCCAAATTGTCCTGCTTGGTAGCCGGCGACGACGGCAAGCGCGGACTGCCTCCGTGCAGCTGTCCTCCAGCGACAAACGTGCCTGCATGACCCCATCCAAGGCAAGCTCGACGGTTGTCTCTTTCGTTTTGACCAAGGTCCCGCCCAAACACTTGCCTTTCCCGTAGCAACTCATCAGGCTCAACGGCCTCGCGGCAGGCGCATTACGCCCCAGCGGAACCCTGTCCTCGACAGCCAGACCGGGTCGATGCTGAACGGCAGAGGCGTGAGCAGCGTAGCCAACTCGAGCGCGGAGCCTGCTCGCGCGCGGAGACGGATCTGATCAAAGATCGGCGAGTTGGGCGATATCCGCGAGGCGCTGGAAAACGAAGATCGTAGGACTCGGGCGGGAAAGAAGGATGCGGTGGCGCGCTTCTGGCGACCAACATCTCCATTCTCACCGTCAGTGCAGCGGCCTTCGAAGCGCATCCTATGCCCCTCCCGGCAGCGCCCATCGTCTTCCGAACGAAGAAGATATCCTCAGCCGCGCGCGCGTCCCGTTCGGCCCTGTCCGATGTCCGACAATGTCGGATGCGCAACATGGCAGAGCCCGATTTGTCCACATGGCTCGAACGGTTTTCTGATCTGGCACGGTGCATGCTTGGTCATCCGCAAGCGTCGCGGACCAAGGAGAATCCCTCCCATGATCACCTCACCAAGAAATACGGCCGCAGGTCTCCTGGGTCCATCCAAAGATGAGGCTCGAGTACGGCGTGGCACCATGAAGAGCTTATTGATCTGGCTCGGCGCTGCCCGCCGATCCTCCCACGGGGGGAGACTGGGACGCAGCGCCTTCATCAAAATGAGGAACAAATCACTTTGCCTCGAACCTGGCCTTTCGACCAGCCAATACAACCGGAGCCATCGATCGTCCACCTGGCTGCGCAAGGCGTTCATTGCCACCGCACTGGCCCTGGTGACGACCGCTCCGGCTCTGGCCGCCACCAACGGCGGCAAGGTGACGGATTTCCTGCTCGACAACGGTATGGAAGTGGTCGTGATCCCCGATCACCGCGCGCCGATCGTCACTCATATGGTCTGGTACAAGATCGGCAGCGCCGACGAGCCACCCGGCAAATCCGGCCTTGCCCATTTCCTCGAGCGTCTGATGTTCAAGGCGACGACCAACCACGCCGCCGGCGAGTTCGACCGAGCCGTCTCAGCCATCGGCGGCTACAATAACGCCTTCACCGCCTATGACTACACCACCTTCGTCGAGACGGTGGCGCCCTCGGCGTTGGGTGAGATGATGGGCTTCGAGGCCGACCGCATGTTCAACCTCATCCTCAACGACGATGACATCAAGACCGAGCGCGACATGATCCTGGAGGAGCGCCGTTGGCGCAGAGAGACGAACCCGCAGGCTCTGCTGGACGAGGAGGTCAACGCGACGTTGCGGCAGAACCAGCCCTACCGCATTCCGGTCATCGGCTGGATGGAGGAGATGGAGAAGCTGAACGGCACCGACGCATTCACCATCTACAACAAGTACTACCGACCGAACAACGCCGTGCTGGTGGTGGCCGGCGACGTAGAGGCTGCGGCGGTGAAGGTGCTGGCCGAGAAGACCTATGGCAAGGTTGTGCGCGGGCCGGACCTGCCGCCGCGCAACCGCCCGGTCGAGCCGGAGCAGGACACCAGGCGCACAGTGACGCTGACCGATGCGCGCGTTTCGGTGCCGAGCTTTTCCACTCAATGGGTGGTGCCGTCCTATCATACGGCAGAGCCCGGCGAGGCCGAGGCGCTCGACCTTCTGGCCGAGATCCTCGGCGGCGGCAACCGCAGCCGGCTCTATCAGGAGCTTGTCGTCAAGCAAGGCATAGCCTCGGCGGCCGGCGCCTTCTTCCAGGGCACCATGCTAGACGACACCAATTTCACCATCTCCGGCTCGCCGCGCGGCGATGCAAAGCTCGTCGATCTCGAAGCGGCGGCCGTTGCCGAAGTCGCCCGGATCGCCAAGGATGGCGTCACCAGCGACGAGCTGGACAAGGCCAAAGACCGCTATGTCCGCTCGGTGATTTTTGCGCACGACGAGCTGGACCACATCGCCAATATTTATGGCAAGACGCTCACCACCGGTGGCAATGTGAAGGACGTGCTCGAGAGGCCGGACCGCGTCCGCAAGGTCACCACCGACGAGGTCAAGGCGGTCGCCGCGCGTTATCTGGTGCTCGACCATTCGACCACAGGCTATCTTTTGCCGCAGCAACAGGCGGGGAATTGATCATGAGCTCCATCCCGATGCAAATGCGCCGGCCGGTCTTCCCTCGGCGCGCCTTCGCCACCCTGTTCCTCTCCATCCTCTTTCTCATCGTGCGGGCGCTCGCCCGGTAAACGGGATCTGTTTAAAGGCCCGCGGAGCGGTTTTCGCGGGCCTTGCCAGGCATTTGCCGATTCAGGCGTCATTATTGGGGTGCGCTCCTCCTCAGGCCAGCCTCTCTTCGAGTCGATAGAGTCGCCGATTCGTGGTCCGCAGATTGTAGGTGCAGGCCACCAGCATCCACTCCGCGCGGCTGGCGAAGCCGATGTCCGTTGTTCAATCGTTCGACTAGTAGAACCGCGAGGCATCTTCTAGCGTATTCAGGTATACTCCCTTTCCAGTCGGGTACCGTGGTCTACCAGCTGTCTGGCCGAGGCCCTATAAGGAACCCGGACGTCGCGGAGACACACCGCACCTGCTATATATACCTGCTGCGTTGAGGAGGAATCCGGTATTGCCCCTGTGCCTGCCGATGATCCGTCACCTGAGCGGCCCTCGCCGACTATCTTCAGGCGACGGGCTGTCGTTGCGCGGGTCTGGTTGGAAGCTTGTGCACCATCGCGATCGTGAACGCTGGTTGTGCGCAATATCCGGTTTCTGGGGCAGAATTTTGAACCTGCTACCTTCCGATTGTCAGTAGCTCAGTTGTTCTTCGGCCGACTGCCGCGCCAGTGCAGGCTCGGACAGAATCGAAGATACCATCAGGCAGGCATTCGCATTCGACATTTCCGGTGATCGGCGCACGATCCAGGGCGCGCCAGGTTGACCAAGCGCCTCGAACCGCATGACAGTCTTGACCGGCTGGAGGGGAGGACGGAAATCCCGCGATGCCGAAGAGGTTGGTCAGCGCAGTCGGAGCCCACACGGCATTTTGCGGCACGAAACAGCAAGGGCTGGGAAGCGATCGGCCGAGCGGTCCTCGAAGGCGCGGGCCAGGGTGTCGACGATGCGTTGGTTCAGGTCCGCCAATCTGGTCTCTACCGTCTGATAGCGGCTTCGGTCGCCAGTGACAGCGCGTAAAGATATTTGGCATCATTGGCTTTGATTGCCGCGCAGATCTGGCCGAGATTGGGATAGCTCACTGGTGCACCTTTGGGCCTCATAGTGCTTCCTCCTCATCGAGATGAGGATTGCCGGATTTGGCGTAGAACACCAACACGGGTCCGAGATCAAAGCGCGTCCCGGGCGCAAGGCGCTGGACGGACCGGGGCCATGTTTCGGTTGAGACGCCATCGATGCCTCGCGCCAGCGTTCTGGCGAATCGGGGCATCAGCGGAGCGAGTGTCGGTGCCAGGATCGCAGCGGCCGTCGTTTGAAGGGCTAGCGAAGTCCGATTGCGGGCGGGATAGAAACGTCGCGCCGCCGCATAGTCTCGCGCCCGACGGTAGATCACGCAATCGCGCACGAAATCGCAGACCTGAGCGGCCGCGCGCCGGACCGAGAAGCCTTCGTCCGAATAGGCGCGCTCCATCGCCGCGCGATAGATCTCTATCCGAGCAAAGAAGGCGCGGTCGACCGGGCTCCAGTCGCCTGCATCGGGTACACGGCCGGCAAAATCCTGCTTGATTTCCTGGTTCAACGCATCAAGCCAGTTCAGCCAAATCCCTTGGAACACCTCGTTCTCGGTGCGGCGCAGCGCGTCCAGCGTGAAATCCGTCCGCTCACCTTCCGGCCGTGTCAGGCCCAAATGGAGGCGCACGACGTCGACTGTCTTTGGGCTCAGAACCTCCTTGCCCCAGACCGCATGGCGGCAGCTGGTTGAGAACTTCTTGCCGTCGAGCAGGTAGAACTCGTTGACGTGATAGTGGATGCGTGGCGTCCAGTGGGAGAAGACCTCGGCGTAAAGAGCGGGGTAGAGTAGCGCGTGGTAGAACGAATTGTCGAAGCCGAAGAAATGGACAATCTGCCAGTCGTTGCCGGGCATCTCCGCCTTCCAGTCGCGACCCAGCAAGCGGCCGAGCGCCTGGATGTTGTAAAGAAAACCGAAGGCCATTTCCGGCCAGACCCAGATCACTTGCCCCGGGAACCCTTCGGCCGGCAGGCCCCAGTCCGAGGGGTGGGTAATGGGCACTGAAAAGTTGCCGCGTCCGCGTAGGCGCGCGAAGAGATCCAAGATCCGTAGCGGGACGCCCGACGCCCTTAGATGCCGGTCGATATTGTCGTAGCATCGGTCCAAGGCAAGTTCCGGGCGGCGGACGGAGCCGACCAGCGGCGCCTCGGCAGACTGCCGTGACCGGGCTGCACCCAAGTCGTGGCAAAGGTTTGGGGCGCCGCATTCCTCGCAGATGTTGCCACCGGCGGAGCCGCCGCAATCGGGGCAGAGGCCGCTAACATCCGGCTCGTAAAGATAACGGCCTGTCACAGCATCGAAAAGCGCACGGCTCTGGCGCAGATCTACCGCCGTGCTGCTCAGAAGTCTGCGGAAACACGCGGCTTGAAACTCGCCGTAACCGTCATCGCCCATTGTGGGTTGTAAGCTGTGGACCGCACAATCGAAAAGTGCAAGCGTGGCGCGAATCTCGTCGGCGTAATAGCGCGCCACCTTTGCAGACGTCGATTGATCGGCATCAGCGCGCGCGGCGACGTAGCTTTGGTAATCATCGCTTCCAGTCAGATGATAGGCTTCGACCCCTTTCATGCGCAGGAAACGCGTGTAGACGTCGGCGCCAAAATAGGGGCCAGAAAGATGCCCCAGATGCAGATCGCCATTTGGCGTCGGCGGCGTGGAGAAGACGAAGGTCGGCCCGCGGGGAGCCGTGACCGTTGCAGCGACATGATGAGCGGCATCGTCGTCTCGCCAGCAGACATCGACGAAATTTAGGTCTTCGTCCCCATCGTTGTGCAGCACATGCGCTTCAAAAGGGTGGAACAGAACGACATCGCCCGCCTCGACCGAGATTTCTCCACGGTCGGTCGCGACCTTGCCCGCGCCAGAGAGGACCACGAAGGCCTCGATTTCGTCGTGCCGATGGGGCTCGGATGTGACGCCGGGTCCAACCTTTCCGAATGAAAACCCCGCGCGAGCGCTTCCCGTTCCAAGGGTGGCCATGTCGATACCGAACGCCCGCGACAACTCCGTTCGAGAAAACCTGTATTTGCGCATGACGAACCTAAGCTGTTGAAGCAGTGCGATCTTCGGCTGCCAACGCAACAGCCTCCCGTGCAATTTGTGGAGAGAAACGGTAGCCCGACCCGTTGGCGGCCCCGGCCAGGATAATGCAGCTCTGGGCCGCCAGGCGGGCGACGAGGGGGGCGCCAGTCGGGCTGTAGGCGTCATAGAAGACCGCCCTGCGACCACCTCCACAATCCACGTGCCGAAGCGTCGTAACGGGCTGCGGTCGATGCTGCGCGAGCCCGCAAATCAGAACGCCATACTCTCCGCGCATTTTTGAGCGGTCGATCAGTTTCGTGTGCATGCCTCCGCCTGGCTGCGTGAGCTCAATCGCGATAGAAAATGCCATTTGGGGGCTTGAGTTTGTCGAGATCGGCCACTCTGCCCTCGGGCGGGTTAAGGGCGCGCTTAAGCACGTTATATTCAGCGCGGGTCGGTCCACCGGTTGAAGCACGCTGGAACACCAAGTAGAGTGTCCGCCGCGAACGATTGCTTTTGTTCGGTCGTGAGTAGTGCGGTGCGTAATCGTCGAAGATGAAGATGTCGCCAGCCTTCCATACTACGGGTTCCCAGGAGAACATTTCGGCGACTTGAGGATCGATCACCCCACCGGCATCCATGGGAAATACCCCTTCTTGTGTTTGCCGGGGCTGAAGAAAAGCCCGCCGTTTTCCGGGTCGGAGTCGTCGATGCCTATGGCAACCACCGCATGGACCATCCGGTCGGGGAGTTTGTGTGGAATGTGATAAATGTCCTGATGCGGGAGATAGCCGCCGCTGTCGGGGTAGTGGAAAATCAGCAACTCCTTGAGCCTGCGTGAATCTTCGCCAAGCAAATCCTCGACCTCTGACTTTATGCGCTGATCTTCTAAGAGCAAACGACGCAATGGATCATGGAAGTCGAGAAAATTCTCGATCTTGGAGATGATCTTTCGATTGTCCGTCGTCTTCTCGAACCACATGAGCCATTTATCATCGCTGACATCCCAGCGCGACATATCTTCGACAAAAGTAGAGATATCTTCCTGAGCCGCTGGAGCGAAGAACCTTTCGAGCCTGACGTATCCGTCTTCCTGCCACTTTTCTCTTTGTGCATCAGTCAACATGCGAAAAGCCTCCTGTTGGAAAGACTGGTTGGTCGGACATCCCAATTAGGGCAGTTGGGCGCTGGTCAAGTTGCGGGTCCACGGAGACGGACTCACGTCATGTGGGACGGCGATGCTAAGTGCGTTCCGCTCCGGCGGATATTGTCCGCAGAAGCTCGGCGCGAGACTGCCTATGTCAGGCTCAGCCTGGTCCAGGGGTTCCGCAAATTGAGCCGGATCAATCGCTTCACCCAGTCCAGCCACGACACGCATCGCTAAAGGCCGGTACCACCCGTTGACGTCCGACCCAGCCATGGCCGCCAAGGCCACGGCGCCCCTTCGAGTGAGCGACCTGGTACGGTCTTGACGACCGTAGGGGAAATGCACGCCCCCAGAGTAATGCGATGCACCGCTTGGTCCAAGGGCTTGTTCGGTCACGATGATTTCGGAGAAGCCCCCGGTCTTCGCCGCAGCGGAGGCGGACGTCATTCCCAGGATGCCACCGCCGATCATCAAAAGTCTACGAGTCATATCCCGCTGCCCATTTCTTCGGCTACCGGGTCGGGCCAGCTCTCGATCGAGGTATGGCTGATGAAGCCAGGATGCTCGGGGTTCGCGCAAGGCGCGCGCCCAAGAAGGCTATCGAGGATGCGGCGCGCGCGCCAGGCCAGCAGGCTTAGGTTCGGATCGGCCAGGCCGCGCTGCCCGAGGCTCGCGTTTTGTACGAAGATGCGTCTGTCACGCGGTCCGTCCCAGCTCACCGAAAAATCCTCGCGAATAGCTAACTCATTGTCGATCTGCTCCAACCGGTCCATGATCGGTTCCAACAAGCGTGGCACCGCGTTCTCGTAACCGGTGGCCAGGATGACGATGCCAGCCGTGACTTCTTCGACCTGGTCCATGCCGTGCTGCAGGGTCAGCCTGTGACCCGCGCCGGCGTTGATGCAGTGCGAGACGGTGCAGCCTGGCCGCAGTGTGATGGCGCATCGGTTTGGCTCGAAAAATGCGTGGCGGTATAGCGCCTGATAGATCGCGCGCAACGTGCTTTCCGAAATGCCGTCCGAGGCAAGCACGAAACGCCGCAGGAGCAGCTTGCGCTGCGACTCGCTCATCGCCGCGAAATGATCCGAAAAGCAGGGCATGAACAACTCGTTTGTGAATGGGCTGTTGTCGAGAGGCAGGTAGTTCTCTCGCTGCGAGACCCAAGTGATCGAGGCAGGCCGCCGTTCTTTCGGCAGGCCGACAAGGTGCAACATCACCTCGGCTCCCGACTGGCCTCCGCCAACGACGCAGACATGCTTTCTCCGCACCTCAGGATGGATGTGCAGTAAAACAGATGAGTGGAAAAGGTTGCGTCCAGTCCAGCCCTGAAACTGAGGCGGGATTCGCGCCTGCTTGCCAATGCTGACCACGACGTCTCTGGCGCCGAGAACCGCCTTATCCGTCCGCACCCGAAACTCGCCGTCAAAGCGGATTTCACGCACCGTCTCGCCGCCACGCACAAGTGGGTTCCTGTGGAAGGCCCAGTTCAGGTATTGCTCGAACTCAACTCTGAGCACGGCTTGGAACCGTGCGTTCAGGAAGTGATACAGACGCCCGTTCTCGTGCAGGAAGTTTACGAAAGTGTAGGCTGATCGCGGATTCACCAGCGTGACCAGATCCTTGAAGTGGCTGACCTGGAGCTCCGAGGAATCAAATGCGATGCCTGGATGCCAGCGGAAGTCGATCTGCTGATCCAGGAACAGTGCCCCTTGCCCAACTTGCTCGTGTATCTGACACGCAAGGCTCAAATTGGACGGCCCAGCACCGACCCCAACGCAAGATAACTCCACTTGCTTTCCTCCTATAGAGTCTTCCCACTAGGTGGTTGTTCTCGGCGAATATCGCCATAACCATTGGGCGCCTCGCGGACGTTTTCGAGCCCCGGTGCCGACCGGATTTGTGAGAATTGTCCTGCGCGTTCGGGTTGTCGAATGTGGACCCGAGCGTTCCAGCGCGGTGACAATCGACGGGTCATACCGGCTACGTGGGCAACGCCGTATGTCCTTTCCGCCCGTCTGGATGCCCGCGTCGCCATCACGCGAGACGCTTTCCAAACCCATCAGGTGTTTGAAGCCGGCGCAATCGCCCGCCTCAACCATGGCGCGCCGGCTTTTCGGCGGCTTGATGGCAGGCGAGAGCGCGGTTTTCACTGCGGCGGCGGCATTTTCGGTGCGCATGATCATGGAGGACGTCTCGCTGATGCGTTCGCAGAACCCCATGCATGGGCCGTGCCAGAGAAGGAAAATTTTATTAAACAATGGGTTGGCGGATTTGCGATCCTGTCGGAAATCCGACATTGAGGGACGCCTCACGGCGGCGCTCGATTTGCACGTCGATGTCGCCTTTTTCCGAATAGCTAATCGGGCACTTTCTGCACCAGAATACTTCTCTTACGGAGACCAGCACGACGTCTTCATAAACGGACAGTGCAGAACCTTGTGTCTCTGTCGGACAGATCGCGATATGCCTTGTCCATCGAGGTCGGCAATTGCAAGAGCTGCCAGATGCTTCGCCCCATGGTGCCGTTGCACTGGCTCGATCCCGACATCCTCGGAGGCCGCGATCATGGAGAGTGACGCAATCTCATGTCCGCCGCGAGGCCTCTCTCATGGGGAAGCAATTCTCTATGTTGGTGAAGGATCGATGCTCTTGATCAGCTGGTTGCGGATGGGCGCATGCCCAGACCTAAGCGCATCAATGATTGCGCGGTATGGGACCTTCACCAACTGGATTGTCGAATCTCTGTAAAGATAGCCGGAAGACAATTGCGTTCGACCACTCTGCCGGTTCCAAAAGCACTTGCGCCATTCGGTCCCTGGGACTCAATCCAGGAGGAGGGATGAGGCGGCAAAGCAGTCTTTTGCGCGCCCGCCGGTTGGCCAGGATGGAGCCATCGTAAACGCAGTTATTTGATGCCGACGCGGAGTCCTCAGGCCGTGCCGCGCCCGACCGGCGACGTAGCGGTCGTCGATCGCCCCGTCGCCGATGTCGGTCCGAAGCTTGGCCAGTTTCGCGGTGAGCTTCACTGCTTATTCCGCAGTACCCACCGAGCTCGCACAGGAGGTTCTATCAGGCGGTCACGGCTGCACTCGTTGTCGGGTCTTCGACAAAGTCGGACATGAGACACACCGCAATCAGAGCCATGTCATTGTTGTGAAATGATTTTCTCGTTTGGCACGACACGTGCACGGCTATCTGCAAACGCGCTGCGGCAAGAACTGAGGAGAAATCATGCCATGATCAAGCTCGCCGAACATGCGGTCGCAGCCGCGAAAACTGGGCCTTTCCGAGCCGACAGGACATTGCGACTGTCCAGTCGACATCATTCTTCACGTTATCGGGACATGACCGTATTCGATTTCCGCCCAACGCTGAATGCCCCGGACGATGATCCCTATCTTTGGCTCGAAGATGTAGAAGGAGAACGGACACTTGCCTGGGCCGCCAGCCAGTCGGCCAGGCCCCTGGGGCACTTGGGTGGAACACAGTTCGATCGCGACCACGACGCCCTCACAGCGATTTTCGATCGTCCTGACAAGATCCCCTTGAGCAAGCGCCGCGGCCAGTACCTTTACAATTTCTGGAAAGATGCCAGAAATCCGCGCGGACTGTGGCGCCGGACCACCCTTGCCGCCTACATGAAAGTGGATCCCCAGTGGGAGCTACTGCTCGATCTGGACGCCCTCGCCGCTGGCGACGGAGAGGACTGGATCTGGCGCGGCGCGTCCCTTGAGCCGGAGAGACGGGAAAGAGCCGTTCTGCGCCTGTCGCGCGGCGGCAGCGACGCGGTCGTGCATCGCGAATTCGATCTGGGGTTTCTTAGCTTCTTTCTTAGCTTCGTCGCCGACGGTTTCAACCTCGCGGAGGCCAAGGGCGGGGTTAATTGGCTCGACCGTGACACGCTTCTGCTTTCTCGGGCGCAGGATGATGGCATGGCCACCCGCTCCGGCTACGCGCGCACCGTGCGGCTGTGGAAGCGTGGCGCGGATCCGCTCACCGCGCCGGTAATCTTCGAGACCGGTTCCGAATCCCTCGGCGCGTCCGGCCGTGTGGACCGCACCGCCGAGAGCGAGCGCCTCTGGTTCATCGAGCAGTCGACCTTCTTTGAGAATATTGGCCGAATCGGTGACAGGAGCGGGCCGAAGATGCGGATCGACCTTCCTCGGGACGCCTCGTGGAGCGGCTTCGGCGATTGGCTGACGGTAAAGCCGCGCAAGCCATGGACAGTAGGAGGGACGACCCATGCCGCGGACGCGCTGATCGGCATCTCGCTTTCCTCCTTCATCGTCGGCGAGCGCAGTTTTGCCATCCTCTTTGAACCAGGCGACAGGCGCTCCCTGCAGTCATTCTTCTGGAATAACGGGAAGCTCATTATCTCCTACCTCGTCAACCTCGTTCCGCGTTTCGAGATGTTCACCCCCGGCCGCCAGGAATGGACGCGCCGAGCGCTGGACACCGTGCCCGCCGAGGGGACTGGTCACCTCCGGTCGCTCGATGCGGAACATCACGAGATCAATGGAGAGGTCCTCATTTCGGCTCAGGACCCGATCACGCCGCGGAAGCTTCTCGTATTAGACCTCGATGCCGCGGCGCCTCTCGGCGCTCCAGTAATCCTGAAGGGCAACCCGGAGAATTTCGACGCATCCGGGCTGATGGTCACGCGCCACGAGGCAGTCTCGACCGATGGTGAGATGATCCCCTATACGGAGGTCGGTCCGTCGAATGGGAACGGGGATGCCCCGGTTCACCTCACCGCCTACGGCGGGTTCGGCGTGTCGCTCCTGCCCTACTATAACCTCTCGCTCGGCAAGCTGTGGCTCGAACGCGGCGGCACGTGCGTGGTGGCGAACATCCGGGGCGGCGGAGAGTTCGGCACCCGTTGGCACGATGCCGGGCGCAGGGAGGGCAAGCGTCTCGCCCATGACGATTTCGCCGCCGTTGCCGGCGATGTCGTGCGAAGAGGCATTACGCTGCCGAGACGGATTGCCGCCGAGGGCGACTCAAATGGCGGCCTCCTGACCGCCAATATGCTCACCCGCTATCCTGAGCATTTCGGCGCGCTGTTCTGCACAATTCCGCTTGTCGACATGCGCCCCTACACCAAGCTTTTGGAGGGCGCGAGCTGGATTGACGAATATGGAGATCCCGACAAGCCGGAGGAATGGATTTTCCTAAGGAAATCTCCGCCTATCACGCCGCGACGCCGGGACAGCCCTATCCGCCGATCCTGCTTGCCACCACGAAGCGGGACGACCGCGTCCACCCGGGCCACGCGCGTAAGATGGCGGCAAAGCTGCAGGCTCTTGGCTATCCCGCTTACTTCTACGAGGCCGGCGCGGGCGGGCACGGCTACGGCAAGAACAATCGGGAGCGGGCCGCATTCATTGCCTTGGGCACCAATTTCCTTCGCAGTGCGATCGGCTGGCAAGCCGATCGCGTTCGATAGGTGGACGGAGACAAAGGGCAACGCTTCAATAAGTGAGTACAGCGCGATGATTGCGAGTACGGGGCAAATAATGTGAGCACAGGCTCATGCAAACTGCGCATGAGCGCCGCGACAACCCCAAGCAATTCGAGCAAAATTTTTCGTAATTCAGTCCACATTTCTGAAGAGCAAGGAGAGAGTATCATGGCGAGAAACCAAATGCGCGCGGCGCGGGGAGTAACAGCGGCCGTTGTCCTCATCGTGATGGGACAGCAGGCCCTCGCGGCGGACCTTGCGCAAGCGGTGAGCGTCCCGCAGGCGGGAGCCTCGGTCACGGAAGTGCCAAGCCCTTGGCAGATCCGCCTGCGGGCGTTGGGGGTCATCACTGAGGATTCGGGCTACGTCAATGCGGTGCCCGGCTCCGATCTTTCCTATTCGAACACCGTGACGCCGGAACTCGATATCTCCTATTTCTTCACGGACAACGTCGCCGCCGAGCTCGTACTCGGCACCACCTATGCGAACATCGAAGGCCAAGGAACGATCGGCGGGCTGGGCAATATCGGCAAGGTTTGGCTGCTGCCGCCTACGCTCACATTGCAGTATCATTTTACCAATTTCGGCGCGTTCAAGCCCTATGTCGGTGCCGGCGTGAACTACACGATCTTCTATAACCAGGATGTCGGCAGCGCCGATGCTCTCAAGGTTAAGAACACGTTCGGCACCGCGCTGCAGGTCGGGTTCGACTACATGGTGGATCAGCACTGGGGCGTCAACTTCGACGTGAAGAAGCTTTTCCTGCAGCCAGACTTCGAGGTCACGGTGAACGGCGCGAAGGTGACGGGTAAGGCCGAGCTCGATCCCTGGTTGATAGGCGCAGGTGTCACCTACCGCTTCTGATAGCGAAAGGCGAAGAAGGATTGTTGGAGCCCCGACTACGACGTAAGCGCTCGTTTGGGCTGCGGATCTGAAATAAAGGGCGCCTCGTGCGCCCTTATACCTCCGAGGCCGTGACGCTCAGGAAAGGTGAGATTGGAGAGACGTGTCTTCACTTCTAGTGCAGCAACATTCAACGGCAGCACCAACAAGTTCGATCCGATTGGCTTCGGCTCGCCGGCTGATAGTGAAGATTGGCTCAGCACTGATCGGCGATGCAGAAACCGGAGAGATACGCGGTCCTTGGCTTGAGACATTAATAGAAGATGTCGTC
This sequence comes from Mesorhizobium sp. M1329, assembly GCF_040318035.1. Lineage (NCBI taxonomy): Bacteria > Pseudomonadati > Pseudomonadota > Alphaproteobacteria > Hyphomicrobiales > Phyllobacteriaceae > Mesorhizobium > Mesorhizobium sp. M1329. The sequence goes on from NZ_JAMYLN010000050.1 coordinate 24,303, forward strand.
CGATTTTTCGCACGCGGGCAGCAGGTGATCATAGTCACCTCTGGTGCTGTCGCGGTCGGCTCAAGTCACTTCAACCATCTGGACAGATCTCTGCAAATTGAGGAGAAGCAATCGGCCGCCGCGATCGGTCAGGTTCAACTCATGCGTGCCTATGAACAGAGTTTTAGGCGCCATGGTTTTGGCGTAGGGCAAATACTATTGACCCGCGAAGATATAGACGATCAGCATCGCCGCCTCAATGCGGCCTCAACCCTTCAACAAATTCTCAAAGTTGGCGCGGTACCCATTATCAACGAGAACGACACGACCGCAACGGCGGAGATCTGTTTTGGCGATAATGATCGGCTAGCGGCCCGGGTCGCGCAGATGGTAAAAGCAGACGTTGTTGTCCTTCTTTCCAACGTAGATGGCCTCTTCTCGGAAAACCCACACGACAACCCCGCAGCGCGTCTGGTGAAAGAGGTGCGATGCATTACTCCCGAGATAGAGGCCATGGCGGGCCATTCCCTCACTCGCCATAGTTCGGGTGGCATGGTGACAAAGTTGATGGCAGCAAGGATTGCCACGGACGCGGGCTGTGAAATGGTCATTGCGAGAGGAAATAAATCTTACCCGCTCGCGGCCATCGAGAACGGTGGGCCATCAACATGGTTTTTTCCGCTCACTAAAGCCGACCAATGCACCATGTCGGCTAACCTCGCCGGGAACTGTTTGAGGAGATCGAGCGAGCAGCCTTGAGGCCAGCCGGCGGGACCGTTCGAACAATGTCAAATGGAAGGTCGCCAGGTGCATCCGATTACCACGTCGAGGTCACAACGCCTTCTACTCGGTTCCGCATCGGCTGATTGGCCGTACCATCCAGATCCGCCTCACACATCCGGTGGTCCGAAGAGTCGTGGCGTTCTCGGCGACAATCGAGGCTTTCGGCGGTGCAAACGGGCACATGAGCCGCGCAATCCGCCGACCGACGAACTTGACAACGGGATTGGGCGAGAGACCCGCCCGCGCGCGCGCCGAGCAACCAGTCGGTGTTGAGCATGTGAGCATGAGCGCTTCTTCACGCCTCGACTTTAGATCCCATGAGGAGTGAACCGCGGCCGACGCTCTTCAGGGTGAGGCTGCATCGAGGCAATCACTCAACAGGAGATCGCCGTGGAGAACGTGTCCACCCAACCTGGAGTCCCAAACGCTGTGCGTGTCGACCTTGGAGCAATCTTTGTCTCCCTGGAACTCACATGGGCGGACTCGGGTCAACCGGATTGTGTACGGCTTACGGCTTCATGGATTATCTCCTGGAGTTGCTACGGATCCGAGGTTGAGCCTGTTTCCAATACGAGCATTTCTGGCTCGGTTGAAACTCACATACGGTCGCCGCCCCAGGGCGGCTGCACCCTTATCCCGCATACGGCGGCTAGGCTCAGGAGGACGTGACCATTCTTAGGGGCGGTTGTTGAGACCATATGCCAGGCCGGTTCGTCCACCTGGATCCGCCGGGGCTGATCAGGCCCCGTCAGATGGCGAAAGAGGTTTGGTTGGCTTCAGATCAGGTCGGCTTTATGATGGCGCCCTCCATCACCACTCCGGCGGTCGCATACTGCCACAGTGCGACCAGCAGTTTACGTGCCAAGGCGACGATTAGCGGCTTACGCAGCCGCCCACCGTTGCGCTCGACCCGCTGTTTGAACCACTGGCTGAGGGCCGAGTCTGGTTGGTGTCGCAGCCACAGCCAGGCCATCTGCACCATCGTTCCTCTCAGCCGCGGATTGCCCGCTTTTGAGACGCCTTGCTCATGATCGACAGAACCGCTCTGCCAGGGCGTTGGCGCAAGCCCGGCATAGGCCGCAAGCTGCCTTCGATTGTCGAAATGATGATAAAGACCTTCAGACCAGAGTACGTTGGCGAACTCAGCGCCCACCCCCTTCAGCTGCAGCAGTCTCACCACCGGCGCCGGGTCGTTCGCCTTGGCCCGATCCAACAGCAGATCGTCGCGCGCCGCCTCGACCTTTTGCAACTGCTCCAGGATCAGCTCAAGCCGGTCGAGCTCACGCACAACCTGTGCCTTCAGGTGGAAAGGTAAGGCGCGACCATCACCCGTTTGCAGATCCTTGAGCCTGGCGCGTCGGTCGCGACGCAGCGGCTCATAGTCACCGACGCCCTGGGCGAACAGCAGCCCCTTGATCCGGTTGACGTGCTCCACCCGCTCGGCGATCAGCGTCTTGCGCTCCCGGCAGAGTCGGCGGCGATCCTCTTCCTCGGGGCTCGGCGGCCTGACCATGGAGCAGACCCGCGGCTCGCCACGCTTGTAGGCCAGCAAGGTCCGTACCAGGGTCTCGCCGTCGATCTTATCGGTCTTCGCCCGTCGGCGCCGCCGTGACACCAGGATCGAGGCGGCGTCGACCACGTGGCTCTCGATCGCTTCGCCCTGAAGCACCCGATGGATCCAGAAGCCGTCTAGTCCAGCTTCCTGAATGACAATAATCCGGAAGCGCTCGCCGGTTCGTGCCCGAGCCTTTTCCTGGAGCGTCGCAAACAGCTCCAGGAGTCCCGCAACGTGCCCGCCCCGCAGAGAATGCTTGGACATCTTCTCCCCGCCACCCGGCGACAGTGAAGTGATCAGCCAACTTGATCGAGACAGTTCCATCGAAACAAAGATCGCGCCAAGATCAATGCGGATAGCGGCCGGTTCCGGCCGATTTGCAACCTGTTGCATTGTCGTCTCCAGAATGAGTGGGTTTAGCAACGCCATTCTGCCGACGGCAGGTCGCTATCCACCAGCCCATAGGATCTTATGTTCATTTGCAAGCGGCGTGGCCACGCCTCTTCGTCCCGCCAATAGTGGCTGGTCCCTGCATGGTGTAGCTAATGCGCAATGTAGGAGACAGGGTCTCAAGACGACGGTGTCCAAACTCTTATACGCAGATTGGATACCGCATTTCCGACTAAGTTTAGGACTGTACAGGTCGTACAGACGTCCCTTGAACGACAATCCTCAAAATGGTGCAGGGGCTTCGAGCCACACTGCGTCAAGCAAACGTCGCAACAGATCCTTCAAGTAAATTTGCAGAATCTTTGCGATCGCAAATCGCGGGCAATGGTAGGTTCACTACAAGGACTGACGTCAGGCACGGCTGAAATAGCTAATGCCGATGAACGCTCGGACCGCCGCACAACCCGCAACGTTGGAGTCAAGGTCAATGGCACGAAGAGCGCTTATCATGCTTGAAGGTTCTAGGAACAATGGTCCGCTTTACGTCAAAGCGGCCCTGCGTCTCGGTCTTCATCCAATTACCCTGTCGGCTGATCCAGCTCAGTACGACTATCTTGCGAAGGAAGGTATTGAGGCAATCCGTGTCGATACAGATAATCTTGATGCGCTGATCCGCGAATGTTCCCGGCTACGTGCGACCTATGACATTGCTGGGATTACGAGCGACGGGGATACGTTCTATGCGACAGTTGGCAAGCTCTGCCGGCATTTCGCACTGCCGGGACCGAACCCCGCATCCATTGAACGATGTTGCGACAAATTCACTCAACGTCAGCTTCTCGCAGAAGCGGGCGTTCCAGTACCTGCTTATCGCTTAGCGGCAGACGCTACGGAGGTGGAAAGCGCCGCCGCCGAGATCGGCCTGCCGGTGATCGTTAAGCCAGCCGTAGGCAGCGGCAGCATGGGCGTCCGATTGTGCCGCAACTTGGATGAAGTGACCGAACATACGACTTATCTGTTGGGCGGGAAGCATGTATGGCGATCTTCGCCTCGGATACTGGTCGAAGAATTCGCACAAGGCTCCTACTATGCCGCTCAAACAATGGGAAATGAGGTAATTGGGATCAGCACCGGCGAGTTTGGTCCTCTACCGTATTTCGTATATCGTCAGTTCACCTTTCCGGCCCCGCTGACGAATCACAATCAGGAGCGTATCGCCGAAATTTCGCTGAGCTGTTTGCGAGCTCTCGGCCTTGGCTGGGGGCCAGCGGAGATTGAATTCCGATGGACGAAGCATGGCCCAGTCGTCATTGAAGTCAATCCGCGTCTTGCTGGTGGGGGCATACCTCAACTGGTTCAGTTGGCTTACGGTGTCGATCTCGTCACCGAACACATCCAGCTTGTCACCGGCGACGGACGGAATTTGCGCACAAGGCATTCGCAGACTGCGGCAGTACGGTTCCTGATCCCTGATAGCGATGGCATCCTCGATTGGATTAGTGGCGACGGTCGGGCGGCTGCTCTGCCAGGTGTCGCCGAGGTCAAGTTGTATGTTGAACCCAAGACGCCAATCGTCAGGAAACGTGACTACCGAGACCGAATGGGATATGTCATCGCCGTTTCATCTAGCTCTAGTGAGACAGAGGGTATACTCCAGCGTGCCGTGGACTTAATCGGCTGGTCGGTGAGGCCCTTTTCGTCCAGTTGAAGAACTTTGCTCAAGGTGGCATGGCCCTTCACTCCAGGTATCTTGCCCGATAGTTCGACACCAATGCGGCTAGATGCTGGATGTGCTGCGCTCGCGAACAAGTTCAGCAATGGGCTGCCATGCCGTGAGCTGGCTCCAAGCTATGTAGTCGGCTGTGAAGAACGTCGATTTCGCTGATGAGGCTGACAAAGGCCTCGTCCAAGACGGTGATTAGGCTGATCGTGGTTGGACCGGCGGCCGCTGCAGCGGTGGCGAGCAGCGCCAGGAAGAAGGCACACAAAAGCCTC
>NZ_JAMYLN010000051.1:0-28401 GCF_040318035.1 Mesorhizobium sp. M1329
GGAGAGAACTTGTTGGTCGTCTTGCTTGTCATGGCTCCACCTTCTCAGGAGTTGGAGCCTCCGATCAACCCGGGGCGGTTCAGAGTGGCACCTGCCGCATCTGTCCACAACAAATTGGTTTCGCCGGCAGAGAGCGCGATCCGGCTGGGATCTTAGTTTAATGTCGGTTCAATTGACCGGCAGTCAAATGCATCTTGTGGAGAAAAGCAGTTTTTCTGCCACGGCTTGGGCACTCTATCTTATGGTTTGAGACTTTTATAATCCAAATCATCATATTTTTTGTGCTCTTCTTCAGATAAGTCAGCGCCTACAACGCTTAATATATTAACAACCGTCGCAATAGTCAAACTTAATTTTTAATAAAATTCAATTTATTTTTAAAATTCAGTGATGCCATTATCTTGTCCTGTCAGCAACAACTAGAATGTCTTAGGAATATCAATAAGCATCTCTCGGAAAACAAAGTGGGCATCTCTGCAGTTAAATTTGTTTTTATCGCACAGTGTCGACTATCCGTAAGTATATTTTTCGCCGCATCGTGAGAATCCTGCCCCCGATCAATCATTCTATCAGGGCGTGCAGGTATGTGATTTGGCGCTAATATACACCTTCTAGTAGGCAGACATCCGCGGGGCGCTATCGAATCAAAATGAGGGATTATGGATGGCGACTCTCCATTACACGTCGGGCGGATCCGGCACGGACATTGCAAAAGCCGGATTCAATCTGGCTAGCGTGCAATATGTTGACCAGGTCAACGAACTGCCGGAAGGCATGAAAGGCTTGGTGTACCTTGACGAGGCCAACGGCGTAACCCAGTCCTTTATCGACAAGGTTACTCCTTTCCTCGGCAATCCTAATGTATTTGGTTTCTTCCTGGTTGACGAGCCGGATCCCACCGGCCAATGGGGCACTTACGCTTCCGCCGCGAATCTGAAGGCAGAATCCGACTGGATCCATGAGCATTTTCCAGGCGCCAAGACCTACATCACAATGATGAGCTTGGGGACGTCGGTGAATCCGGATTTTAGGGGCACGTACAATCCCGCCAATACGGGTATCGATTACTACGGCATAGATGTCTATCCGGTCCGCACGGATGGCCCGGTCGACTACAACATGATCGACAAATTCGTCGCCGCCGCTCAGGCGTCGGGTATCCCGACGAGCCAGATCGTTCCAGGCTACCAGGCGTTTGGAGGTGGCGAGTATAACACTGACATGGGCGGCAAATATGTCGTGCCTAGCGCCGCCCAGATGGAAATCATGATGGAGCACTGGGCCAAGCTGGTTCCGTCACCCGCCTTCGACTACGCATACGCCTGGGGTTCGCAGCGAGGCGACACTGCGCTTGAGAGCTCCGCGGAACTGCAGGCCGTTTTCCGGCAACACAACCTTGCAACGACGGGGACCACTCCGCCTCCCGTCGATACAAGCGACACCTTGTATGGCACCAGCGGCGACGATGTGTTTCACGGGGCCGGCGGCCATACGATGATCGGCTATGGTGGCAATGACACCTATTATGTCGATGACATCCGCGACAAGGAGATCGAGGCTGCGGGCGGCGGTACCGATAAAGCGTTCGCCTCGGTAAGTCATGCGCTTGCGGCCGGTTCGGAAATCGAGCTTCTCGCCACCAGCAATCCGTCCGGCACCACGGCCATCAATCTTACAGGCAATGCGTTCGCCCAAACCATCCAGGGCAATGCCGCGACCAACCTTATTGATGGTGGCGCCGGCGCCGACACGATGACCGGCTATGGCGGCAATGACGTCTACTTTGTCGATAATACCGGAGACAAGGTAAATGAGGTGACGGGCGGGGGCGCAGACCGGGTGCTCAGTACCGCGAGCTATGCTCTTTCGGCTGGCTCGTCGGTGGAGCTTCTCGTCGCCAAAGACGCATCCGGGACGACGGCAATCAACCTCACTGGCAACGAGTTCGCCCAGAGCATTTTCGGTAATGCCGGCGCTAATATCATCAACGGAGGCGGCGGTGCCGACTTCTTGACCGGTAGGGGCGGTAACGACACCTACTATGTCGATAATGCCGGCGACAAAGTATTTGAGGCGGTGGGCGGCGGTACCGACAAAGTACTCGCCTCCGCAAGTCACACGCTTGTGGCCGGTTCGGAAATCGAGCTTCTCGCCACCAGCAATCCGTCCGGCACCACGGCCATCAATCTTACAGGCAATGCGTTCGCCCAGACCATCCAGGGCAATGCCGCGACCAACCTTATTGATGGTGGCGCCGGCGCCGACACGATGACCGGCTATGGCGGCAATGACGTCTACTTTGTCGATAATACCGGAGACAAGGTAAATGAGGTGACGGGCGGGGGCGCAGACCGGGTGCTCAGTACCGCGAGCTATGCTCTTTCGGCTGGCTCGTCGGTGGAGCTTCTCGTCGCCAAAGACGCATCCGGGACGACGGCAATCAACCTCACTGGCAACGAGTTCGCCCAGAGCATTTTCGGTAATGCCGGCGCTAATATCATCAACGGAGGCGGCGGTGCCGACTTCTTGACCGGTAGGGGCGGTAACGATGTCTTCGTGTTCAACAGCGCTCTTGGGGCTAGCAATATCGACAGGATCACCGACTTCAACAAGCTCCAGGACAAGATCCACCTCGACGACGCCGTTTTTGCTGGGCTTAAGCTCGGAGGCCTTTCATCCGAAGCTTTCTTTGCGGGTACCGCCGCGCATGACAGCTCCGACCATATCATCTACAACAGCTCAACCGGAGCGCTCTCTTTCGACAGCGACGGGATAGGGGGCGCATCTCAAATACAGTTCGCTACGCTCTCTCCAGGTCTGTCGCTTACGGCGGGTTCGTTCTTCGTGACGTGAAAGAGTTGGGGCGGCGGACCTTCAGCTCGAGCCGGTCCGCCGCTCGGTTTTTTGTTCAAGAACCGGATTTTTTCAAGCCGGGATACGCACTTCGGGTCGGCATTTTTATGAGCTACATCCGAGCACCGCTCGATCAACCCAGTCGGGTCGGCAATGTGAGAACGGCACCTGGCTAGTCCTAGAAGTTGAAGGATTCTGCTAGGCAGCAAGTTGGCGATGCATCTCACCGCCGCTTCGTCTTTCGGGCGCGGACGCAGCTGCCAGCCTGCCGCCTAAATTGAGAGCTTGGGACGCCGCTCCCCTTAGGGAGCTGTTCCGGCGTCGTCTGTTGGGCGATGAGTACCAGATCGTTGAGGGCCGAACGGATTTGCGGCCAGGGGGAGTCGGAACATTCCTCCCAGGCTTCCCCTTCGCGCAATACGACATCGAGCTTGGCTGCGACACCGGCAAGAGTGATGGCGGGAGTGGTCGATAGCGCTTCTAAGAGATCTTGCGCCCGCTCGCCAGCCTCGCGCTCCGCCATGAGGGCGGCGGTGTAGCCGGTTTCCTCCGCAGCCGCAGTCCAGCGTGCCTGGTGCGCCGCGAAATCGGCTTCGGCTTTCTGGCGCAGAGCTGCCGTATCCGGCCCTCTACCTAGCACATCATCGAGCGCCCTGATCGAGTGGATCGTCACGTCCTCGCCCCTGGGAAGGCGGACGATCGCACAAGGAAAGCCGACGCCCTCCACAAGCCTCGTCTCCAGGCGCTGCTGCTTGCGGCAAAGCTTCTCGGCTAGCTTGCGGGCTGTCCTCCACTCCCGCCAAAGCGCTAGCGCTGGATCGGCCGGGGGAAAACTCGTCACCGTGTCGTTGCCGGCCAGCGCATCTTTCTCAAACGCGAAAGCAACTGACGTAACTAGCCCTCTCGCAAGCATTTGCCTGCGGGTGACGAAAGGCAGAGTCATGGTATGGTCGGAATCAGCCATGATCCGAGCTCCTCAGCAGCTTGGATTGTGGTCAGGCCGGACGGGATGGTGCAAACATCCTGTTCGGCCGCGAACACTGTCGAAACATAAAAGCCTTTGACAATTTGACCAATAAAACCGCGAAATGTCAATTCAAGAGATAAGACATTTGACTTCCAGTAAAATTTCTGCCGCACAATGTCGAGGTGCTCGCGCCATGTTGGGAATGAGTCAGGGCGAGCTGGCGGACGCCGCCAAGGTATCGCGGCCCACTGTTGTTGATTTTGAGCGAGGCACCCGAGTGCCACATGCAAACAATATCGCAGCGATCCGCCAAGCATTGGAGGCGGCTGGTGTCGAATTTATCCCAGAGAATGGCGGGGGGGCGGGCGTAAGGCTTGCAAGGCGATCTGACGGCCAATGATCTCTAGACAGCCTACCCTGACTTGTGACGGATCTTCAATCCGTCGCAAAAGTCCGCCGCACACATCATTTTTGGAGCAGAATAGCCGCCGGCTGGATGACCTAGGTGACCGGCGCGCTGTGGCGCTTGCACTCGATCGCCACGGGCCGGCCAGCTATTTCCTGGTTATTGGATCGTAGGCCGGCAGGTGCCAACTTCTTACAATCTCCTCGAAAGCAGGATCGGTAAGACGCATCATGGCGATCCGGCTGGGCGGCTCGCCGCAACTGAGTTCGGCAGCTTTGGCCGACATTGGCAGCACCACAGCGGGATTCTCGATCGTTAGTCCGCCGCCCCGCGCTCAGCGCGATTGTTCAGGGCGATGAGATTTTTTGCACGGACCAAGGGACTCTCCGAATCGTCATTGGCAGAGACTGAGTTAAAACCTGCGGCGATAATCTTGCTCATAAGCGCCCCCACGGGGGGCGGCCAGCAATACCAGGCCGGTCCGGATCACTGTAGGTGAGATGCCAATTGCCGAACCGATGCCACTGTCGAAACGGGTCTTTCGCTCCCCAGGGGCAATCGAGCAGTCTACCGCTGCTATCCTACATTTACTCGGATACTCGGACCGGTGACCGCAACGATCTCGAGTCTCGCAAAGCAGAGTGCCTGCCGCGACCTGCAAGCTCTCAAGAGCACCTCTAGCTCCGGACAGACTTCATACAGCGAATCGCTTTCTTAAGCTAAACATTACGGCTTCAAGCTAATCACTTCTCATCCTGTCGAATTCATCGGCCTACAGAGCTGGCGGAACTGGCAAGATGCGCCGCATGAGGCAAATCAATTCGAACGCCGGAGGCACTGCCTCTGCAGAGTTTCCGGATTTAAGTTTCATTGCTGCGGCGTGCTCGCAGACCCCAGGAAAAGACCGGTGAAGTCGCAACACGGTAAAATCTCGGCGACACGCGGACGTTACAGCCCGCCTTTATGTACGCCGCAACGGCTCAGATCTGTCTGGGTTCGGTCCACTCGCCACCCGAGAGGCGAAGATCTCGGGATCGAGGCTCTTTGGGTCATTGCGCGCCAGACAGAGCGATCCGATCCGTGTCATACTGTCAGAGGCAAGACACTAGCAATTTGGGGGCGGCGGCAGATGAAAGAAGAGAACGACGTTCAGAAGCTGGTGCGCACGCTGCGTGCTCGAGCACCTGATGACGCGGCGGAATTGCTTGCCCGAGAATCTCCTGAGTTCATCCGCGACACACTAGAATTGTTGCCGGACCGGCACGCCCGCAAGGTGGCGGAGCATTTGCCGCCGCATATGCGGCCTATCAAGCCTGATACCGGCGGCAAGGGCCTCGCGATCCCCGAGTCGCTCGTCGAGCTGATGGACCCGATTCCCGCCAGCGTTCCTGTCGGCACGACGGTAGCCGCCGCAGTGGAGGCCGTCAGACGCACCCAGGTGCCGACCGAGCTCACTTATCTCTACGTCACGGAAGGCGGCGATAAGCTGGTTGGCCTTGTGGTCCTGCGCGATCTGATGCTGAGCGAAGCGGACGCGAGGGTCGATCAGATCATGCTGCCGAGGCCCTTCGCGCTTAATGTCGGTCTCTCTTTGAGCGACGCATGCAAGGCGGCGGTACGCCGTCACTACCCTGTCTATCCCGTGGTGGACGCGGAGAACCGGCTGCTCGGGCAGGTCCGCGGCTGGCGGCTGTTCGAGCAGCAAATCATCGAAATTTCCGCCCAGTCTGGCCAGATGGTGGGTGTCCAGAAGGAGGAGCGTTCTTTTACGCCGCTGTTTTCAGCCTTCCTGAAGCGTCATCCGTGGCTGCAGCTGAACCTGCTGACAGCCTTCATGGCCGCTTTCGTAGTCAGTTCGTTCACAGGCACGATCGAGAAGATCGTCGCCCTGGCAGCGTTCCTCCCGGTCTTGGCCGGGCAGAGCGGAAACACCGGCTGCCAGGCACTGGCTATGACGCTGCGTGGCCTTGCCCTGGGCGATGTGGACAAACGACCCAAGCTGCACCTGGTGATGAGGGAGGGCGCGCTCGGGATCGCCAACGGCGTGCTCGTCGGTCTTGTGGCGGCTGCGGCGATGTGGTTCTACGCCTCGCGGCAACCGGAGTCGGCGGCCCAGGCACCCATGCTGGCACTTGTGATCCTGCTCGCCATGACCGGATCATGCCTCATGTCGGGAATCTCCGGCGTGCTGATCCCGCTGGGCCTGCGCCGGGTCGGCGCCGATCCGGCGGTCGCTTCGGCGATCTTCCTCACCACCGTGACCGATATCGTAGGCATGGGCCTGATGCTGGGGCTGGCCACCATGCTCGTGCTGTAGCAAGGCGCCTCCGGTGACGCATCCGTGGGGAGATGGGTTCCTACAAGCTGAGTTCGTCGCGTTCAACGAAATAGCAAGAGCCGTGCCGCATCGCACACGCGTCGTCAGAAGCACCTCGCGGCAGCTCTCCGACCGCTTGTGCAACGCCACGGAAGACCCTTGGATGAGCCGTGGGGTGACCGTGATGGCTCATTTGGTGACCAGATACGCGCAGAATCGCGCAAACAATATTAATCTTGTCGGCCGTGCAATCCACGACTGGTGATGATTTGAGTTAGTTGCCTATCGTACCGAATACTTCAATTGTTACTGCAACGGTGAGAAGATTTTTTACAACCAGCGCAGCCGCAATACGAATAACTCCGACGGTTTGTTGCGCGGCTGCAACAGCTGTTGAAAACTCGGACGATTTCGTCAAAGTTCAGTCGCTTTTTTTCTTGTGGTCGTGCTAAGTCCTTGGCACTGGTCGGGTTTGGGGTGGGTTCTCGGCATGCAATCTTCGTTTCGAACGATCTTCGGCTGCGCCGCGGCGCTGCTTTGTACCGGCGTATTGCCGGCCGGCGCACAAGGTCTTTTTACGGCCTATGACGATGCGTTTTCGGCCCGCATTGCCAGTCCGGCCGACAACGGAACGCTCGCCCAGTTCGTCACAGTTGCCGTCAACGCGGGACAATACGATCAGGCGATCTCCTCAATCGAGCAGTATCTGATCAAGTATCCCCGTGATGCGCGCGCCCGGCTGGCGGCCAGCCGGTTGTACTATCATGTCGGCTCCTATGAATTGGCCCGCCGACAAGTGCAATACGGCATCGAAGTCGGGGGCCTGACCGCAAGTGAGCAGCAGGAAGCTGCCCGCCTGCTCGCCCGCATCGATCGCGCATTGCGCGGCGTCACCTGGGAACTCGCCCTGACCGGCGGCGTGTTCAGCGCATTTACCGATTTCGAGCCCGGCGGGGCGCAGGACGACGACAGCTTCGTCTCGCCCTATGGGCGGGCGGAAGGCTTTGTCCGGTGGGACCTCGGCACGCCAAGCGCCGACGCCCTCGTCCTTTCGGGGTCGTTGACGGCGACACAGCGCTTTTTCACGGAAGACCTGTCGGTTCCAGGTGGCAAGGAGACCTTCATCCACGGCAACGCCGCGATCACCTGGGACAAGGGACTGCCCAATAGTGGGATCGATTCGCTGCGCCTGCTGCTTTCCGTCTTCACAGTTACGGATCGTTTCGACAGCGATATCCAGGAAACCGGCATCGGCGTCAGTGGGCGCTTTCTTGTGCGTCCGACGGTCGAGACGACGCTCTTCGCCGGTGGCGGCTACATCGATCTAAGCGCCTCGCAAGGCATTTTCGCCGATAGCAGGGTTTTCTATGAGGCGGGCGGCAGCTACCGCTTCCGCAATGGCCAGGCGCTCGGACTGCGCTTTGTCGGCTCGAATGACTTCGCCTCCGGATCTGAGATCGGCCGCAGCTACACGGGCGAGGTCCGCTATGGCGGCCTGTTGATGAACGTACCGGATCTGTTCGCATGGTCGCACCAGGTCGCCTTCTCGGCCGGCCATAGCGACGCTCCCGACCTGTCCGTCGGCATCGGCACAAATATCAAGAGCGACTTCTGGCGCATTGCCTCGGAAAGCGATTTTCAGCTGACGGAGGCGCAAAAGATCAGCGTCGATCTCGCCTATCGCGAGACCAACTTCGACATCGCCAACCGCGACCGAAAATCGTTCGAAATGCTCATGAGCTACACGTTGACGCTCAATTGAAAGAGGCCGCGATGAGGACCCCGTACCGTCAGATCGCCATTTTTATCGGCTGCCTTGCCTTTGCGGCACCATCCGCCGCTGAAACGGTCGGGTCGATGACGGCCTACCAGACCAACATCGTCCGCAACAACGGCGGGACAATGGACGTGGGCGCCGGCGTCGAGCTCGGCGACCAGCTACGCAGCGATCCGACCGGTCTTGGAATGCTGGTGTTCCGGGACGAATCGAGCGCCAAGATTGGTCCGAACACCAGCCTGACGATCGATGAGTTCGTCTACAATCCGGGCTCCGGATCGGGAAAGATCGACATCGGGATGAACAGCGGCCTGGCCCGCTTTTATGGTGGCCAGGTTTCAAAAGGCGGCGTCATGCAGGTTGCGACGCCGCACATGGTGCTCGGGGCCAGAGGCGGGATCATCGAAGTGCTGGTGGCAGATGGCCAGACCGTGGGCATTCTGCGCGCGGGCCGCATGACCTGCACGATCAATGGCAAACGGCTGGTCATCACAAACCCGGGCTTCGCCTGCACATCGGAAGATGGCAAGCTGCTGACCGGTTACGGCGGAATCGACACCTTCCCGATCCTGGACAGCATCGACCGGATAGCCGGCACCGGCCTGCCAGGTGCACCGGGTCCGGGGCTGGACGTAAGCGCGCTTTGTGCGTCGGCACTCGGCGGTTCGCTCAAAGTCTGCGACTCCACCGACGGCGCATTGCCAGGGGTGGTCATGGAGTTCCCCGACACACCAACGCCGCCTGTGGGTGGCGGCGTGGATGAGGGTGGTTGTGAGGGTGAGGGTTGCTGCTACGACTGCAATTAAGCCCGCCGGAACGACATGAGCCTCTTGGTCGGTTGGCACTGGGCTGATTGGCGGCACGCTGCCAGGCGCAAAATATCCGGCCTTGTGGTCGTGCTCCTGCTACTCGCCTGCCATTTAGCCTTCGACGGGCCGCTGTCGCGCCTGCGCGAACGCACCTACGACTTCTACCAGTTTCTCGCCCCGCGCCAGGCGACGAGCAATCCCGTCGTGATCGTCTCGATAGACGACGCCAGCCTCAAGGGACATGGGCGATGGCCCTGGAACCGTGGCCTCTTGGCCGATCTGGTCGATGGCATCACCAAATCCGGCGCCGCGGTCATCGGGCTTGCGCTGGTGCTGCCCGAGGCCGACACCTCGCCTGAGGGCATCGCCGGAGACAAGCGCCTGGCGGCGGCACTGGCGAAAAATCGAACGGCGCTTGCCGTCAGCCTGGGCAACGAGGCGACGGTTTCAGAAGCAGGGCCCAAAGCCGGCTGGTCGATCGTCGGGCAAGTACCTGACACACTTCCGGGCTTCACGGGCCTGACCGGCTCGCTTGCCGAATTCTCGAACGCTGCCGCGGGCCTCGGCGTAATCCGCACCTTGCCCGATCCCGACGGCGAACTGCGCCATGTGCCGCTGCTCTGGCTTCGCAACACCGCTCAAGGCGTGCAGCTGTGGCCGTCCTTCGCGCTCGAGCTTCTGCGCCTTTACGCCGGACAGGACGGCTACATAGCCCGGATGAATGCCGCTGGATTTGACGCACTCAGGATAGCCGGTGCCATTGTGCCGCTCGAGCCGGAGGGGAGCATCCGCCTCTGGGAAACTGCCACGGATACGCCGCGCATATCTGCCAGCACTATCTTTTCGGGCGGCAGTGATCCGCGGCTGCGGGACGCCATCGCCATCGTCGATCTGTCGGCGGTGGGACTGACGCAGTACCTGCCCACCCCGACGCGTCCAGCGCGACCAGGCGCGGACATCCACGCCGATGCAATCGGCCAGTTGCTTGCCGGGCGCTACCTTGAAGAGCCAACGCATGCGCGCACGGTGGAGCGGCTCTGGTTTATCCTCACTGCCGTCATCTTCATCGCGCTTTCCGGAGTGCTCGCCGGGCGTGTCGTGCTTGGTGCTCTGGCTCTCGCGCTGCTGGCCGTCACGCCGTTCGTGTTCGGCGCTCTGGAATACAGTATGCAGGGTAAACTCTATGACCCGCTGCAGCCGGCGCTTGCGACGATCCTGGTAGCGAGCTTCGAAGGCTATGTCCTCTACAGGCGCAGCGAGCAGCGCCGGTCTACCCTGGCGCGGCAGTTCTCCCAGTATCTGTCGCCTTCAGTGGTGCAGCGCCTCGCAAGCTCGGATACGGAAGCGATCCTGTCGGGCGAGAAGCGCGAGATCACGATCCTGCTCAGTGACATACGCGGCTTCACGACGATGAGCGAACAACTCGACACCCAGGAAATCGCAAGGGTGGTCAACCACTTCCTCGGCATTGCGACCGATGAGATCCTCAAGCGCGACGGCACCATCGACAAATTCATGGGCGATGCGGTGCTCGCCTTCTGGAACGCGCCGCTGGATCAGCCGGATCATCGCGAGCGCGCGCTCGACGCGGGCCTTGCCCTGATCGAACGGGTGAAGCGCGAAGACGCCGCCTTCACCACGGATGGCCACCCCTCTATCCAAATCGGCGTCGCCATCGAGACCGGCATCTGTTCGGTGGGCAATTTCGGCTCCGAACGGCGCTTCGATTACACCGCGATCGGTTCGCCGGTGAACCGCACGGCACGGCTCGAGTCGACGACCAAGAAGCTGGGCATCCCCCTGGTGCTTGGCCCCGGCTTTGCGGCAGGAGCATCGATGCCGGTCGTCCAGGCGGGCGCCTTTGAGCTCCAGGGTTTCAAGGGCGAGGTGCCGGTTTTCACCGTTCCGGAGATGCAAGCTGCTCACCAAGGTATGAGCCGCGAAGTAGAGAGCCAACGTGGTGAGCAATCTGGCGCCCCTGCCGTGGTGGTTGGTTCGCCGCCATCCGTGCAAATGGCACCGCCTGATCTTGCACCCCGAACCCGAAGCACACGCTGACCGGATCCAGCGGATGGCAGGGGTGCCGACCTGCTTTGTGAACTAATACTGCTGGGGAGGCCTAGGTGTCATCAAACGGCCCTTTAATTGCGGGTGGCTGTCAATCCGGATCAGCGCGACAGCCGATGAGACGCGGATAGACGGCGAAGGATCCGTCGAGGTAACCCCGGCAATGATTGTCGAGGCCGCCGAATTTTCGAGCGAGAAGATAGGCCGTGTTATCCAGTTCACCACGAATGGCAGCACGGCTTCGTTGAGTTAGCCGGCGCCATCATGTGGAGGCAGCGCGTGGTTCAGATTGTTTATCCTCGCCGCCGGATCATGCGCTCGGGATGTTCCCAAGAGCATCCAGCCGTAGCACTCCCCGAGCTGCCCTAACGAGAGAGTTCGCTGGGCCGGGATTATGGCCGTTATGAACCTGACGCAATCGATGCAGCTGGCGCTGGCCTCGTCGGGCGCGTGGGCGGTTTATCGACATCAATCGGTCGCCGCAGATGTTGGGATGCGCAGGCGTCGGCGTACGTAGCACCGATGCGCCTTGGGCATGTGGGCGTTGACAGTGACATGGCCGCAGCGACGTGTTTCAGACGCCGAGCAATTCCAAGGACTGAGCACCAGAACCGAACCTTCCGACGGATTTTTGCGAGCTGCATTCCTCCCTCCCCTCCTTATCAAAACCGCCGCTCGCGAATTCGCTGGCCAGTATATCTGCGACATGATATACATATATCACTCAGAGGATATACAAATGCCGCTCTTCATTCGCGATCCCGACGTCGATGCCATGGCCGTCGAGCTGCAGCAGATTACCAACGCGCGCAGCAAGACCGAGGCCGTCAGAACCGCCTTGCGCCATGAGATCGAGCGCAACCGCGGCAGCGTCCCGCTGCGCGAGAGACTTGCCAAAGTCAAGGAAATGGCGCGGCGGATCGGGCCGGCCAACCCTGATTTCGATATGAAGAAATTCACCGACCAAATGTGGAGCGACGACTGATGTTCGTCGATGCCTCGGTGATCGTTGCCATCCTGAACGAGGAACCTGGCGCGGAAGAACTGGAAAAGCGGCTCGCGGCCGCGACCAAGCCGCTGTATATCTCCCCGCTCGTCCGGTTCGAGGCAGTCCAGGGTCTCGCGCGAGCATCGGCCGAAGCCATCAAAAAGAACGCCAAGCCCACGGCCGACATGCTGGCGCAAGCCCGTGATACCGTCGACGCCTTTTTGATCGAGATCGCCGGCAAGGAAATCATGATATCCGGCGACATCGGCGACCGGGCGATCGAAGCCAGCATGAAATACGGCAAAGCAGTCGGGCACAAAGCCGATCTCAATTTCGGCGATTGTTTTGCCTACGCTTGCGCGAAGGCTCACCGGCTTGCCCTGCTTTACAAGGGCAATGACTTTTCACAAACTGATCTGGCGTAAGGCTTTCCTGGCCTTGCATCGCGGCGCGAGAGCCGATGGGCCCTTTTGCATGCTTTGGGCGAATCGTCGTCTTTCATGGTTAAACGCAATATTACGAGGAACGTTCGCTGCAGCACTGGTTTTCTTCGGCACGATCACCGTCCAGGCACAGCGGGCAGACGGCATCTTCTGGGTGCTGCGATCGGGTGCGCTATGCCGCCATCTTCCAGGGGGCGATACGGCCCACGCACCACCTGCTCCAATCGCTTCGTTCGATGGCGGAAAGCAGGTGTGTGGGACCGCCTCATGCATGGCATCACCAAAGCCCACGATGCAACGGTGCAGATGATCGATACCTCCATTGTTCGCGTCCATCAGCAAGGCGCGACAGCAAAAAGATCCCATGAGGCGACGGGCGGCGGAACTCAGGTAAGGTTTCGGGGTCCGACATCCTAACCCTGGAGACGTCTCATGAACCTCTCATCCGTTGCTCTGCCGCCCGTCGACGAGAAGACTGCCACAATTTTCATGGCGCTGGAATTGAGCAAGTCGACCTGGCTTGTGGCCCTGCACTCGCCGGCGGTCGACAAGATCAGCCTGCATCGCCTGCAAGGAGGTGACACCGAAGGGCTTATGGCTCTCATTGAACACCGGCGCGAACAGGCGCAGGCCGCCTTGACGCGTCCGGTTCGGGTAATGTCGTGCTACGAGGCCGGCTACGACGGTTTCTGGCTGCATCGTTTCCTGTGCGACCGCGGCATCGACAAATCAGGTTCTGGACGCGGCCAGCATCCTGGTCGACCGCCGGTCACGCCGCGCCAAGACGGACCGCCTCGATGCGGCGGCGCTGCTGCGCACGCTGATGGCGATGGAACGTGGCGAGCCGAGGGTCTGCCGGGTTGTGCGAGTGCCGAGCCTCGAGCAGGAGAACGATCGCCGTCGCAGCCGGGAACGGGCTCGGCTCGTCAACGAACGCGGCCAGCATTCGAGCCGCGTCAAGGGGCTTTTGATGACCCAGGGCATCCGCGACTTCAAGCCAGCCAGACGGGACTGGCGTGAGCAGCTCGAGACGCTGCGCACGGCTGACGGGCGGGATCTGCCGCCCTGCCTGAAGAACGAGATCAAGCGCGAGTGCCGCCGCTTGTGGCAAGTAATCGAGATGATCATGGAGGTCGAGGCTGAGCAGCGTCAGGCCGCCGAGACCACAGCTCCCGGGATCGCCCAACTGAGTCATCTGCGTGGCATCGGCCTGACTATCGCAAGCGTAATGACGAACGAGGTGTTCTTCCGCGATTTCCAGAACCGGCGTGAGGTCGCCGGTTATCTCGGTCTTGCATCCAGCCCTTGGAGCAGCGGCGCGGTCAGCCGCGACCAAGGCATCCAGAGATCGGGCAATCCGCGAGCGCGACGAACCGCCATTGAACTCGCCTGGCTGTGGCTGCGCCATCAGCCCGATAGCGGTCTCGCGCGCTGGTTTCACGAGCGCGTCGGCACCGGCAAAGGACGCATCCGCCGCACCATGATCGTCGCCTTGGCGCGCAAGCTGATAATCGCCTTGTGGCGGTATCTGACCCAGGGCCTGCTGCCGGAGGGCGCCATGACCAAGGCCTGACGAAAGAGTTCGACGCGAGGGCGGCCAACGTCACTTGCGACGAAGCGGGATGGATGTGGACCGGCGCCCCCCAGGGCTGTTAACGCCGTCAAAAAGATGGGTCCCATCCTTCCCGGCCTCGCCAAACTTGCCCGTGCATGCGGGATATGGGTGCAGGCTCCACCCGAGCCGACCGGATATGAGGTGATGTGGACTTGTTCCGCAATTCGCCGCGAGGCCGATCCCGACTACGTTCGAAAGTGACTAAGCCGTCACCACTACCATTGACACGATGTGCCTCATATGAGGGGGATCGAGATTATTGTCTCGGTCGTTCCCGATGCGGGCTGACGACCAAAATCCATGCTCTTGTCGACGCCGAAGGCAGGCCGATCAAGCTGACGCTCACGGCAGGTCAAATGAGTGACATCGGCTACGCAGCGGACTTGATCAAGGATTTGCCCGAGGGTGCCATGCTGCTCGCCGACAAGGGCTATGATGCCAACGCCTTGCGCAATGCCGTCACCGAGCGCATGGGCCAACATCCCGCCCAAGGCCAACCGCAAGGACCCAATGTGCTTCAGCCCCTTTCTCTACAAGGCCCGCAACCTCGTCGAACGTTCTTCAACAAGGCCAAGCAGTTCCGTCGCATCGCAACTCGATATGACAAGCTGGCAGAAAACTACCTTGCTGCCCTGAAACTCGTGTCAACTCGCATCTGGCTACGCGGTGATGAGTCTACGTCCTAGCGTTTTGCGTGCCCTGCCCGGTTGTCATTCGCCGCGCATGGTCGCCTGGAACGTCGGCAGGTGCTTCTTCTGCGCCTCGAGCATTTTCTCGCGATAGACGCCATAGATGACGTCGGTGTCGTGCAGTGTGACGCCGGCAATTGTCGGCGAGGCAAAAACCGGCAGTTCGATGCCGCGTTTCGAAAGCGCCTCGGCGGTGCGGGCGATCAGCTCATGCGCCAGGATCATGGCAAGCACGGTCGACGAACCGGAGACCGGCCGGCTCCAGCCCTCGACCGGCACGATGGCATCCTCGATCGGCGAGCAGGTGTCGATGACAAGGTCGGCGGCATCGGCAAGCCGTTTGCCGGAAGAGTGCGTCGCCGGCTTGTCGAGATTGTTCTTGCTAGTTATCGCAACGACGAAGATGCCGCGTTTTTTCGCATAAAGCGCGGTGTCGATGCCGGACGAATTGCGGCCGCTGTGGCCAAAGATGATGATCGAATCGCCTTTGTTCAGCGGCTGGTGGTCGAGGAATTTCTCGGCGTATTTCTCGGTCCGCTCCAGCCACAGAAGTTCGCGCACGCCGCCGGCGCCGAGCACGTTATGCCACATGACACGCGGGTCGGTCAGCGGATTGAAGCCGACATAGCTGCCGTAGCGCGGAAACACTTCCTGGACCGGCAACACCGAGTGGCCCGAGCCGTAAAGATGAACCAACCCGCCGCTCTCGAGCGTGTCGGCAAAGCGGCTGGCCGCTTCGCCAAAGGCTTCGGCATTGGCTTTCGAGGCCTGTTCGATGAGGGCGGCAAGGCGGGGTATGTAAAGATCGGACACGTCGGTACTCCTGTTATGGGTCGGCTTGGGTATGGCTCAGCTTCTTGCGGTTGGCGCGGCGCGACCGGCACGCAGCGTCGAGCGGATTTCGTAGCGGTCGCCACGCATCACCGAGACGGTGAATTCGAACGGGCCGCGCTCGTCGGTGGTGATGCGCTCGACCACGAAAGCGGGACTCCCCGCCGGCAGATCAAGCAACTCGGCATCCGCCGCCCCGACAGCGCCGACACGGTAGTTTTCGCGCGCTGCGACCGGCACGATGCCGTAATGGCGTTCCAGCGCTTCGTAGAGCGAGCCCTGCAGGAGGCCGGCATCGAGAAAGCCGGGCACGCGCGCGGCCGAGAGTTGCGCCGTCTGGATACCGATCGGCTCGTTGTTGCCCAGCCTGAGCCGCCGGATGCGCACCACCGGGTCGCCCTCCTCGATCTCCAGCGCTCCGGCCGCGGCGACATTGGCGGTGGTCAGGCTGCAGTCGAGCAAGCGCGAGCCAGCGACCACGCCCATATTGCCCATTTCTTGCGTGAAGCTGGTCAGTTCGCGGGTGCCTGCGACCAACGTGGTGGAGCGCACGAAGGTGCCGCGGCCATGTTCGCGCCTGAGCAGCCCGTGCTCCTCGAGATTGCGCAGGGCGTGACGTAGCGTGATACGGCTCACCCCGAACAGGGCGCACAGTCTGTCTTCGGCCGGAATCTGGTCGCCGGTCGCCCACTCGCCGCTCTTGACGATGGCGCGGATGGCCTCTTCCACCTGATACCAGAGCGGCTCGGGCCTTCGGCGGTCGGGTTGCTGAAAGGTCGGCTCGCTCATCTTATCTGCCTCCACTGTGCTCCGGCGAGGCCGGCCAGCGAGGCGCCGACGAGACCGGCGCGGGAGCCGAATTCGCCTGAGCGCAGAACGATGTCGCGCAGATGCGGCGGCAGCTGACGCCGCAAAGCCGAAAGCAGCGGCGGCCCTACCACGTCCAGCGCATCGGCAAGGCCCCCGGAAATCAGGATCGCCTGCGGATCGAGCAGCGCGACCGCACCCGCAAGGGCAGTGCCCAGCCGGCGCGCCGGCAGCTCCAACGCGTCAAGTGCGGCCGTCTTGCCAGCCCGGGCGGCCTCGACCAACCTGCCGCCATTGGCCAACCCGATCTGGCGCGCCGCGGCATCGAACCCACGCCCGGAAGCGAAGCGCTCCAGCCAGCCGCTACGGTCCTCGCCTTCATCCTTGATGTCGGCGCACGCCCAGCCGAAAGAGCAGGCGCCGCCACATGCGCCGGCAACGATGCGGTTATTGACCAGAACGGCGGAGCCGATACCGGTGCCGATCGCCAGCAGGATGGCATCGGACAGGCCCTTTGCGGCACCTTCGATCGCTTCGGCCAGCATGGCGATCTGTGCGTCATTGCCAACGGCAACGCGCAGACGAGGAAACAAGGCCGCGATGTCGACACCGTCGAGATAGGGCAGGTTCGGAATCCAGCGGCAGACCGAGCCTTCGACAAGCCCCGGCACCGCCAGGCCGAGTGCCTCGACCGGGCCTGCCTCGGCTCGCAAGGCACCGATACGGGCGACAAAGGCATCAAGGCTTGCCGGCGCAGGCTCGCGGCTCAGCATCTCCAGCCAGCGAACATCGCCGGTATGGATTGCGGCGCGCAAATTGGTGCCGCCAAGATCGATGGCCAGAACGCGTGTCATCGAGAGCGGCTCCGATTGGCAGCCGGCGCGAACAGCCCGCTGCCGGCATGCCAGGACTGCGATTCGGCTGCAAAACCCTGCGCGTAGCGCGTACCGCGCAGGCAGCCGCGCAGCCGATAGAGTGCGCTGTAATAATCGACATAGGGGAAACTGCTCAGGCCACGTGCCAGTTCGTATTCCTGCACCGCCTCGCTCCAGGCGTCGAAGCCGCTGCTGACGTCGACGAGATGTTCGGCGCGAAAGCCTTCGTCGTCCTCCCAGTTCTCGCCAAACAACAGCAGTTGCGGCGAGTGCGCGGCATGGACGCGCTTCAGCGTCGGCAGTGCCGCAAAGAAAATGCCGGTCTGCGTCAGTCGGGCCGCGGCGCGATGGTCCTTGTGCCAGCTGCCATGCCAGTGGGTGATGACGATTTCGGGCTTCAACTCGCGGACAACATCGCAAACCTTGAGCGCCGTCTCATCGTCGCAAGGCAGGAAGGCGTCGTGCAGCCCGAGACTGCGCATGGTAACCCCGAGCCTTGCTGCCGCCTTTGCCGCCTCCTCCTCCTTCTGGACGCGATAGCGCTCGGGGATGAGGCTTGGATGACCCTGCTCGCCCATGCTGAGGTGCAGGAAGGTGACTTCGGCGCCGCCTTGCACTGCCGCCGCCGCCAGTGGACCAGCAATCACCTCGGCATCGAAGGCATGCGCCCCGACGACCAGGATCGTACGTACGGCATAGACCTTGTCCTCGATCATTTCGCGCCTCCCCCGGAGCCGACGCCTTCGCGAATCTGGCGGGCAAGCAGACAGTACATGATCAGGATGGGCGCCATGGAGATGGCAAGCGAGGCGAACACAAGGCCCCAATCCGTGCGGTACTGGCCGACAAACACGCTGATGGCCAGCGGCACGGTCTTGTAGCGGTCGTCGAAAATGAAGATCAGCGGGAAGAAGAAGTCGTTCCAGACGGCGATGGCGGTGAAGATCGCAACGATCGATATAGCGGGCTTCACCATCGGCAGCACGATCTGGAACAAGATGCGCGCCTCACCGGCCCCGTCCATGCGCGCCGCCTCGTCGATCTCGGACGGCAGGACCCGCATGAAGTTTGCGAAGATGAAGACGGCAAAGGGAATGCGGATCGCCGAATAGACGAGGATCAGGCCAGTCAGCGAATCGAGCAGGCCAAGGTTGCGCATCAGCGTGAACAGCTCCACCGAGGCAAGCCGGATCGGCAGCATGATGCCGGCCAGGAACAGGCCGAGCATGATGCCGTTCCATCCCAGCCGGTAGCGGC
Source organism: Mesorhizobium sp. M1329 (assembly GCF_040318035.1). Lineage (NCBI taxonomy): Bacteria > Pseudomonadati > Pseudomonadota > Alphaproteobacteria > Hyphomicrobiales > Phyllobacteriaceae > Mesorhizobium > Mesorhizobium sp. M1329. Next base: position 18,702 of record NZ_JAMYLN010000051.1, read on the forward strand.
TCAGCGGATAGGCGGCCATTGCTGACACGACAATCGTCAGGAGCACCGCACCGGCGGTGACGATCAGGCTGTTGAGGAAATTCTGGCCGAGATCGGCGCGCGTCCAGGCAGTGGCGAAATTGTCGAAAACCCAGCTTTGCGGCAGGCCGAGCCTGTTGTCGTAGATTTCCGCCGTGGTCTTGAAACAGGAGACGACGAGAATGTAGAGCGGCAGCAGCACCGCAGCAGTCCACACGACCAGCGCCGTCCAGCCGGGCAGCCGTGCAAGCTGTTGAGGGATCGCGAACATGTTCACAGTTGCACCGTGCGACGGTCGAAGAAGCGCAACATCAAAAGCGTGCCGACGCTGAGGATCAGGAACAGCAGCGTGCCGAGCGCCAACGCCAAGCCTATATCCGTGATACCGACGGCGCCTTCCGCGCCGAAAGCGAGGCGGTAGAAATAGGTCACCAGCGTGTCTGTGGAATAGCTTGGATTGCCCTGCACGCCTTGCATGACATAGACGATGTCGAACTGGTTGAAGGTGTTGATGAACGACAGCGTCGTCAACGTGCCGATGGCCGGCATCAGCAAAGGCAGGGCAACCGAGACCAGCATGCGGCCGCTGCCGGCGCCATCCAGCCTGGCAGCCTCGAATATCTGGGCCGAAATCTGCCTGAGGCCGGCGGTGTAGATCAGCACCGGCAGGCCCATCCAGTTCCAGGCATCGACGGCGATCAGCATCACGAGTGCCGTATGGCTGTTGCCGAGAACGGTCAGGCTGCCTTGATGCAGACCAAGGCCGTTGAGCATCCATTCGATGGTGCCGCCGGGCGCCAGCAGCAGCCGCCACAGGGCACCGACGATGACGGGGCTCAGCACCGCCGGGAAGAAGAATACCGACTGGAAGAAGGCCGCCCTCTTTTCGCGCAGAAACAGCAGCCAGGCAAACAGCAGACCAAGGCCGTTCTGGAACAGCATGATGCCGAAGAACCAGGCGACGTTGTGCCAGAGCGCCCCGTAGAGCCGTCCACCGCTCGGGAAAACGAACAGGCGGGTAAAATTCGACAGGCCGGCGAACTCCAGCATGCGCAGGCCCCTCCAGACGAAGAAGCTGCCCCACAGCGACATCACCAGGGGATAAAGGACGAACAGCGCATAAACGGCCAGTGCCGGCACGATGAACAGCACGGCCATGCGCTGCTGGGTGCGCTGAAGGCTGCTTTTGCGGCGACGGGCGATCATGTGCTGTTTCGCGCAGGGTGTGACGGCCTACTGCTTGGGCTTGAACCAGCTGCTGACGGCGGCCTGCATATCCGCCGCCAGCTTCTGCGGCGTAATGTTGCCTTCGACCATGTCGATGATCTCGGACTGCAGGATCGAGGAGGCCGTCGGCGTCTGCCAGCGGAAGCCGACAAGCGTCAGATAGGGTGTGGAATTCTTCGACATCTCCATCATCGTGGCGAGTACCGGATCTTTCACGGTAACGTCGGTACGGGCCGGCGGCCAGCCCAACGCGTCGGCGAAGAGCTGCGCGAACTCGGCCGAAGCCATGAAGTTGAGCACCTTGATCGCAGCTTCCTTGTTGGTGCTTTCAGAGACGAGACCATAGGAGCCGTCCGAAAAGGCCGAGGTGTAGAGCTTGGTGGCAGGATCGTCGGCGGGGAACGGGAAAATCGAGAATTTCAGCTTCGGGTTCTGCGCCTTGAAGCTGCCGTTCTCGAACGAGCCGCCGAAGAACATGGCCGCCTTGCCGCCGATGAATTGCTGTGTCGAGGTGGTGTAATCGACCCCGGCAAAGCCGTCGGAGAAATACGGTTTCAACTCGGCATAGCGTTTCAGGGCAGCCACGTAGCGCGGATCCTCGAAGGTCGCCTTGCCGCTCATCATTTCGTCGTAGAAGCCCGGGCCATAGATGGTCGGGCCGACCACGCCGACGCCGATCTCCAGCGCCCAGGCGGAGCCGTTGGCGCCGCCGGCGGCTATTGGCGTTATCCCCGCCCCTTTCAGCTTCTCGCAGGCGGCGACGAAATCTTTGTAGGTCTTGGGGATTTCGACTCCCTGGGCGGCGAAGATGTCTTGATTGTAGAAGACACCCATCATCGGCACCGAATAGGGCACGCCATAGATCTTGCCGTCGGCGCGGCCACGAGCGCCGCCCAGCGCGCTATCGGGCATGCTCTTCAGCTCCGGCACGCTGTCGTCGAGCGCGTCGAGATAGCCACCCTCGATGAACGGCTGCAGTTCGCCGTAAGCCTTGAGCTGGGCGATATCAGGCCCGCGGCCGCCACGCAGCGCCGTGCTCAGCCGGTTCTGGTAGTCGGCGTCGGGGGTGAACTGGATGTTGACCTTAATGCCGGGAGTCTTGGCCTCGAAGGCGTCGAAGATGCGGCGCATCGCAACCTGGTCCTCGGTGCGCCAACTCCACAGGGTCACGGTGTCGTCAGCCTTTGCCGGCAGTGCGGTGAAGACCCCGGTGCAGACTGCGGCAAAGCCGCCGATCAGGCCGAGTGCGGCGCGTCGATGAATTGAAACCATGCTCAGTCTCCCATTCTTGTCGATTGTCATTCCCACGGCGTTCAAAAGCCGAGAGGCAGTCATAGCTTTTCTCATGTCATTATAACGACATGACTTCGACCGCAAGTGCCTTTGCAGTATGTTCGGGCATGGCCGGCAGGGGAGAATCAGCTCGAACTGTATCAGTTAATTCGTTGTTTTTACAAGATAATCTCGCATGCTCTGTGGACCGCAGCATGAAAACGCCGCAACACCGGCAGGAGCTCTCCACGAAGATAGCGCTTGCATCGTTGCTTCAAGTTGTCATAACGTCACGGACATCGCTGTGCGGCTATGGGGAGGGTCAGATGTCTTTGGCTTGGATTTCGAAACTGGCACTGGCTGCAGGGTTGTTGGCCTCGCCCACCGTTGGTTGGGCCCAATCGGTCAACATCTCCTATCTGACCCACTGGTCGCCCGAAACGGTCGCTTTGCTGGACGCCGCGGCCAAGGACTACGCCAAGAGCAATCCGGACGTGACCGTCACCGTGCGCGCCGTCCCCTTCGGCGATCTCCTGACGACACTGCGTTCCCAGGGCGGCAGCTCGGACGGGCCGACGATCGGCGGCATCTATGATTTGTGGCTGCCCGAACTGGCGCGAGACAAGCTGGTCGCGCCGGCCCCCGATGCGGTTGCCGGCGAGGTCAAGAGTGCGTGGCCGACCGGTGTCGTCAGTGCGGCCTCTGTTGGCGCCACGCTTTACGGCATTCCAAACGAGATCGACGTCTATGCGCTGAACTACAACAAGGAGCTGTTCAAACGGGCAGGCATCGCAGCCGCGCCGAAGACCTGGTCCGAATTGAAGGATGCGGCCCAGAAGCTGACCAGGAAAGATGCCGGCCAGCAAGGCTTCGGCATGATCAATTCCTGGGCGGCGGGCGTCGTCCATCCCTTCGCCTCGCTGCTGGTCTCCAATGGCGGCGAGCTGGTCAAGGACGGCAAACCGATGCTCGACAGTGCTCAAGCCGGTGAAACTTTCCAGCTTTACGAGGACCTGATCAAGTCCGGCGCCAGCGATCCGGCGATGGCCACGGCCGACGCCAACACAACCGGCCCTTTCCTAGACAATTTCGTCTCCGGCAAGACCGGCATGATCATCATGGCCAACTGGTGGGAAAGCGCATTGAAGAGCGGCATGGGCGACAAGTTCTCCAATATCGCCACCGCACCCATCCCGGTCGGTCCGAGCGGCGACAAGCCGCACTCGATCTCCTATTCATGGATGACCGTCGTCAACGCCAATGCCGGTCAGGCCGAACAAAAAGCGGCATGGGATTTCCTGGTATGGCTGAACAGTCCGAAGTCCGGCAAGAACGGCGCATCGGCAATGTCGGATATTCTGATGTCGATGGGCATCCTGCCGACGCGGACCTCCGACATCGAAGCCCATAAGGACAAGCTCGGTTCCGAGTTCCTGTCCGGCTATGTCAGCGTGCTTGCCGACGCCAGGCCCTTCCCGGTCGTCCCGGGAGGGCAGGAGTTCAGCGAATCGCTGCAGCAGACGCTCGAGGCGTTGCAGTATGGGCAGCTCTCGGCCAAGGATGCGCAGGCGAACGCGCAGGCCGATGCCGTCTCGATCCTGGAGCGTGCCGCCAAATAGCGAAGGCGCTGTTTCGAGAGCCCGACGCTTTGGAAGCAGAGCGATGATCAAGACCTATCGTGCCTCGGCGGGCATCATGCTGGCGCCCGCCGTGACACTGATCGGCATTTTCATCCTTTTGCCAATGCTGCTCACCCTCTGGCTGTCATTCCAGGACTGGTCGACGCAAACGTCTTTTTCCAATGCGAGCCTCATTGGCTTCGACAATTTTCGCGAAATATTCGGACCGACTTCGGTCGGGCGGGATTTCAAGCGAGCGCTGCTCAACACCGCCATCTACACGGCATTGTCGGTGATGCTCATCCTGCCCCTTTCGGTAGTGTTCGGCTTGATGGTCTACCAACGGGATGTCGCAGGCGGCACGGCGCTGCGGACCGTGTTGTTTTCCACCTACATGGTGCCGATGATCGCCGTGACGCTAGTCTGGTCAAAGCTCTATTCGCCGAGCGAAGGGCCGCTCAACCAGATGCTCGGCCTCGCCGGCATCGGCCCGCAACCCTGGCTGTCCTCGCCAAGATCGGCGTTGATCTCGATCGTCGTGCTCAATGTCTGGCAGCAGATCGGCTATTTTACGGTGCTGGCCGTTGCTGGGCTGACCCAGATTCCGGGCAGTCTTTACGAGGCGGCGACGCTTGACGGCGCCAACCGGCGCGAACAGTTTCGCTTCATCACCTTGCCGCTGCTACGCCGCACGCTCCTGTTCAGCGCCGTCATCGCCATCATCAACGCCGTGCAGGTATTCGAGCCGGTGGCGTTGATCACCCAAGGAGGGCCGGTCGGCTCGACCAACGTGCTGACCTACCATATCCGCCGGGTTGGCATCGAGCGCGCGCAAGGCGGGCTGGGCTCGGCCATGGCAGTGATGCTGATGCTGGCGCTGATCGTCATTGTGTGTGCGCTGTTTGCGTTCGCCAACCGGAAGGATGATGAATGAGCACGCCGGGCCGCTCAGCATCGAGCCGGCTGGCGCGCAAACGCCTGGCGGGCCGCAGGACGCTGCTCGCTACGCTGATGCTGCTGGTTGCCGTGGCCTCCGCCTTCCCGTTGTTGTGGATGGTGCTCTCCAGCCTGAAAACCCCGGCCGAAACCATGCAGGTGCCGCCGGTGTGGATACCGCGGACGCCGAGCCTCGAAGCCTATGAGAAAGTGTCCGGGGTGATCAATGTCGGCCGCTCGATGTGGAATTCGCTGGTGATCGCCACGATCACCACCGCCGGCATTTTGGTCACCAGCATGATGGCTGGCTATGCCTTCGCCAAGCACCACTTTCCCGGCCGCTCGCTGCTGTTTTCGGTGCTGATCGCCACCATGTTCCTGCCGCCGATCGTCACGCTGATCCCGCTTTACCGTCTCGTCGGATCGATCGGCCTGAACGCCAGCCTTGCCGGCATTATCATACCCAACCTCGCCAATGCGTTCGGCATTTTCCTGATGCGCCAGTTCATAGCCGGCGTGCCGGACGATCTGATCGACGCCGCGCGGATGGATGGGGCGTCGGAACTCCTGATCCTGTTCAAGATCGTCGCGCCGAGCGTAGCGCCGGCAATCGCGGCATTGGCGCTGTTTGCCTTCGTCTATCACTGGAACAGCTATCTCTGGCCGCTGACGGTTCTACAGGGCAATGCACATGACTATCCGATCGTCATCAGCCTGAGCCGCCTGCTCAGCTACAACAGAGGTGCTCTCAACACCGGACTGGTGATGGCTGGTGCCACACTTGCTGTGCTGCCGCCGTTGGTGCTCTTCGTCTTCCTGCAGCGCTTCTTCGTGGATTCGATCGTCGGCTCGGCGGTCAAGGGATAGCGTCGGCGGCACTGCCGGCATCCGCCCGGTTATCGTCTGAACGCGATCTGAAGGCTAACAGGCCATCGGCGAATTTGGACGCCAATGCCTACAGCTTAGCTGCAGCTATGATACCAGTTGTCGTTGATACATATGCAACCATGCTCATCATCCCACGAGCGGGATATCATGGCACTCACTCATGAGACTATTGACTGTCGGGTTTTGCGTCCTCACCAGAAGGCCGAAGGACGTTGGTGACCGACTTGATCGCCCAACTGCGGACCTGGTCATAGCAGTAACGGTCGAGCATGGGAGTGAACCTGCTGTGCGCAGCCTCGCGGTCGGCGCGCCGGCGCTGCCGGCGTTCGCGTCGCCGAGGGCCCGTTCTGGCGCTGTTTTGGCAGGAGCGCATCGGTCATTCGGCCCATCGCGCGTTTGTTGCGGCTGCAATGAGGGCCGGGCCATATTGCCAGCGCTCATCACTGATAGAGGAACCCCGACACCCCGTTTCGCGACATCAGGGAACGATATCGGCCCCCATGTGTTGAGTTTCATGGACACTATGGAACCCCAGGGCCCCGGGATGGCGGCCGATATTTCGAGGTCGGAAGTTGCCAATGCCAGGCGGCGCATCCGTCGGACCGAGTTGGTGCTTCAACGTACTGAAGAAATAGTGGCCGAGAATCTCGCGCTGGCAAGCAGGATACGAACTGCGGTCGAGGCCGCGGACCGTCTGGTCAAGATCGATCCCCTCAGCGTTGAAGGAAGTCGCGGGGGTTGAACTGAGCCTGCGTTTTATTCGGCGCGACCCTTCAAGCCACCGGCGCCATCACTCTCGCTCCAGAACTGTGCCAGGCGCATCGACCGTCTGGGTTGCACATTTGCGAACAGCCGGAACCCACGGCGACCACAAGCGGTTTACCAATCGAAGGGACCGCCACGGATCGGAATGATGGAGCTTTTGGATTTGGAACTGGCGCGAGCCCGACAGCGGCTTAACCGGGCCGAGCGCTCCCTCGAACGTGCAAATGAAATGCTGGATGAAGGCTGCGGTGTCGGCATCAATATGGCGCTGTGCAGCAGGATCCGGGCTGCGAAACGACGCGCGGCCGAGGCGAAATTGCGGTTGACGAAGATCAAGCCTGATCAGCCTGGCCGCACGGACCAGCTCGCAAGGTTTGAGCCTATTGGCCGATAGCCGGCACACCATCATTGAGACTCTCGTGGATCTCCAGCCTCACGGGCCCGCCCCGGTCGGCCCTCACCGTGGTGAACAGAGCGCCTTCGCCGTGCCAGCGAACGAGCGTTGGTGCAGCTCGGCCATCGGACGCGCAGTTAGTGTCGGCCTGCTTCCGCTCGCGTCCGCCTCTCATTCACAATCCGCTCAAGTGCTCTTGAGCGTTCCGTTCATCCCGTTCGGGTAGAAGCCGCCCTTGCTGACGCCTTCCTTGTCGGTCAGATAGACGATCCGAAGCACTTCTTGCGGCGTCCTTGTGAAGGCGATCGCATCCGGGGTCGATGGAACGATATTGGCTTTGCCATCCACTCGGATGCCTTGGTCCTTGTCCTCCGGTCCATCGATCTTGTCGCGGGCGTCGGAAACCGCATTGGCGGCCTTCCAGGCATCCTCGCCCATTCGGTAGAGCGACGATCGCGCCATCCCCATGTGAAAGGCCTCGACGGCCAGAATGCCAGCGGCGGCGGCCTGAACTAAATCCTTGTTCTTCAGAAGGGGCGCGGCGCCGGCATAGGCAGTGACGCCAACATCCTCGAACAGCATGCCGCCGAGCACGAAGTTCATCTGGTTGCCGAAAGGATCGAAGTCCGCTCCGAGCCCGGCCGCCTTGGCTACCGCGGCAAAGCCCGCATCGAAATCGATCGCCGGTCGGTCGACCGCTTCGGCTCCAAGTGTCTTGCGATAGAACCTGACATGGGCAAGTTCGTTTTCAGCGACCTCACGCATGAACTCGCCGATTGCAGGCGTGTCAAAGCTGACCTGTTTGCCGCCAACCACAGCGCCGGCCTTCGGGCTGCTCCCAGGCCAAATTGCAATGCGCGGCGGCGCGAAAGACGAAATGCAGGCGTGACGCAGATCATGGCTTCCTCCCAAAAGCCCGCCGGCATCAAACGTTTTGGCACCTCCGCTCCCAACTTAACCAAGGGTGGAATGTTCCTCAAGCTCTGCAACTTAGATGATCTCGCGCGATGGCCACAAACCAAGATTTCAGCGACCAAAATGTCATGGCAGACAACGAGGCGGAATATTTGATTCGCGAGAACAGCAAGTCTCCCGCCGCTCAATTCGGAACGGCGGGTTTCTCGTCCCCAACGTTATGGTCATTCGATCACTTTGACGATCTTATGTGTGCCCGGGTCAACGACAACGGTCCGGTTGTCGATGACGGTGTAGCGATATTTCACGTTGGGGACTTCATGAAGCTCGACGGTGTCGGGGAGCGTCGAGCCGACATTCAGCTCTACCCCGGGGACTTTCACCGATGCGAGCGGCTGCTTTTTCACATATTCCTTGATGACCGTTTCCTGCTGCGGTTCAATGACCACGTCCTGAGCGGCGGCGGCACCGACACCAGCCAGAAGCAGAAATCCCGCCGCTGCGGTGGAAAGATGCATTCTCATAGTTATCTCCTTGTGGGCTCGTGGGCGCGAAACATTGCGCCAGGCTCGCCCAAACCTGCAGCCTCCCTAGACGTTCCAAACTGAGCCTTAAGGCTCGCCGTGCATAGGACCTAAGTCTGAGTCGCTGCGCGCAATGGCCCCCACGTGTAGCGGTCCGGAACTGCGTCTGTTCGAACTCGTTGCGGTCCCTCAAGGGAGGAGCCTATGGAGAACAGTGTTCACGAAGCTCGCTGGCTGCTTGCACCGGTTTTCGCCATCTCCATCACCTTTTTGGTGATTGGAATAGTCGCGAGCTGATGCTCGTTAGCCAGAAATGACCCTGCAACAATCCCCAGAAATTGGATCTGCGCAGCTAGAGTCCCTTCCTGCGCTGATGGGATCCGCCCGCCAAATCGAGGAGTGGCGGGCGGATTCTCATTTGCAGCTGCCGAGTGAGTAGGAAAACGGAAATGAACGAGAACAAGAGCACCCAAGCCTACGTCGACCGAGGCCGCCTCTCGATCGATGCGTTTTATGAAGTGGAACGTTTCGCGCGGGAAAATCGCATTTCGCCAAGTCAAGTCAGCAAGCTGATTAAGAAGAAGGGCAATGACCGCCTGACCCTCACCAAGGCTGTCAAAGAGCTGCGCGATCGACATTGAAAAACCCGCCGCACTCTGCAGCACGGCGGGTCGATCAAGCGTCACGCCGAGCACGCAGCGTGGGCCCTGGGTTGGGCGGCGTGCGCCCGGCCGGCATCCGCCCGGCTGTCGTCGCAACGCGCTCTGAAAGTTGCCAAGTCATCAGCAAACTTGGACGCCAACGTCTACCGCTCGGCCGCAGCTGATACCGGTTGTTGTGCTACAGGTGTAACCATGCTCACTTGACCTTGCCCCCAGTTTCTATCCAGTTTTGAGTTCGTTTCCGGCATGGGTTGTGCCCTGCTGGGCGGGTGAAGCGACGGGCGCTGGCGCGGAGCCTTTGGCACAGAGCAGCGCGAGCGACCGTCGTAGATTGAAGGTGGTGGCGAACTCGGCGGGTGTCTGCCAGGCGATTTGGGAATGCGGCCGCCGCGGTGTTGTAGTCGGCGCGCCACAGGGCGATGGCGACGCGTGCCTGAGCCAGCGAAGTAAACAGCGTCTCGTTGAGCAGTTCATCGCGCA
>NZ_JAMYLN010000052.1:0-26818 GCF_040318035.1 Mesorhizobium sp. M1329
AGATCAATGCTAGTGAAGCACCCTCGGCAACGCCAAAGCACGGAATTGCGCGCAAAGGCTGTTTCCTATTTCCTTAGTTGTCATCGTTCGAACGAACGGACCTCGTTCATTGCGCTCGAGGTTGTCTGAAACTCCGAAAAGGCTGCCCTGCTCATGCCGCAAGCTGCCCTGTCTGGTCACTCCAGAGCCTCCACGATAGACCTGTGAAGCCCTCCCCGACCGCGTGTATCGTCCGGGTCGAGACCGTGGTGTAGAGCGCGGTGATGTCGAGCATGCTGTGCCGGATTATTCGAAATGCGCGTGCTGACGAGCGCAGCTGAAGGCAGTCAGGTCTCATGGTTCAAAGGTAGCGGCCAGCCCCGCCCCGGAAGGCGTGGTGCGGCCAGCTATTAAATCATCCCGCCTAGCTGACCGAGGCCTGTGGACGACTTCACCCATTTCCGTCAAAGGCCGGTTCTCCCTGCTTTCTTTGTGTCGGCGGGGGTGTCGATGACGACTGGCAAGTCTGGTAGGATCAGATAGCGCCATCGGACGCTGGGCTCGTGCAATCCTTTTTCAATCTGACCTGATCATCCTCCCCAGCCGCCGCCCCCGCTTCCACCGCCGCGTCCGCCACCGCCCCCAGACGGAATGACAGGCGCGGGAACAGGCTCGTCCTCAACCGGTATAATCACTTTCTTCGCAGTTTTTTGTTTGCGAACGGGCTCGACGACCTTCGGCGAAGGAACCCGGCGAAGGATCTTCGGCTGGGGCGTTTCGACCAGTGGCGTCGGTTCAAGTTTCGGAACCAGGGAAGTGCAGCCCATAAGCCCCGCCAAGAAGCCGGATAACGCTGTTCCAAGTATTGCTTGTTTCAAGACTCCGCCCGCCATTGTCTCCTCCTTGGTCAAAACAAGTCCCGACGCGGATTGGCTTCTTCCCAGACTCGTCTGGCCGCGTTAACCAGTTGGGTGTCTTGTGAACCGGAGCCAGGAAGCCTCGATTTCATTTCCTGTCGCAATTGCTTCAACGCCGCTGTTTTTGGCTTCGGTCCGAACTTCGCAAGCGTCCTCTGGGCGTCCGGCAGTTCTTTGCGCACGTCAAGTGCGGCCGCAAGCGCAAGGAAGCGCACGGCAAGGGCCTGGTCGGTCTTGTCGCCCTTTTGCATCTCGAGGGCCGCGCGATCGTAAGCTGCGAACGGATCACCCCGCGCGATCCCAATTTCGAACAATCTTTGCGCTTCTGCGAGGCTCCGTTCCACACCGACACCGTCCCGATACATGCGTGCGAGGCTGCCAGGCGCATAGGGCTGGCCGAGATCGATTGCCTGCTGAAATAGCGCTAGTGCCGTTTTGGGATCCTTCTCAACGCCCTGCCCGGACAAGTAATTGCGCCCGAGCAGGTTCATGGAATACATGTCCTGCCGCTGGACACCGGCTTGCAGGAAGGCAACAGCGCGGGCCGGGTCAGCGGTTACGCCGTTGCGGCCCTCGGTGAAGATCGCGGCCAGATCGTTCATTGCATAGGTGTGCCCCATAGCGGCCGCCTTGAGCAGCAGGTCCAAACCCTTGCTGGTGTCGGGCTTGACGCCGTAGCCATTGAACAACGCGCGACCCCACGACGTCATCCCGTAGGGATCGCCTTTGTCGGCGGCCGCCGCGTAAAGGGCATTGGCCTGGGTGCGGTCCAGGGCCACGCCGGTTCCGGTCGCATACATGTAGCCGAGTTCGAACACCGCGCGTACATGTCCCTTCCTGGCCGCCTCCTCGATGGCTGTCTTGGCTTGTTCGACCTTGCCTGCCGCAAGCAGCGCCCGCCCCAGTTCATAGCGGAAGCGCGGGACTTCCGGATAAGCCTTCGCCGCGGCCTCGCAAAGATCCACCGCGCTAGCGCCAATTTCGTTCGGCAGCAGGCCGGGGGTGACGCCTTGCAGATCGAGAGGTTCGCCGGCAGCCGTGTCGCACGGATCGATCGTCGGCGACAGTTTCATCGTGGCCGGCTTTGATGAGCTGCTGTCCGCCCGGATTTCGAAACCGACCTCGACCTTGGCTTGCGCGCCGATCTGCGGTTCATAGCGCAGCCGGTCGACCTCCCCGGCCATCAGGCTGGACTGCGGCGACAGCGTTCGATCGGGCAGCGAGAGCGTTCCCGTTGCCGGATAACTCGATACTTTCAGGCTGACGGCGGGATCATCGGTCGGGAAATCCAGGTTCAGCGCAATTGGACCCACGCCCACGGGAACTTCGATGTCGCGGTTGCCGATCGCCTCGGCCGCGCCGGTGATATGAATGCCACGCTCCAGCACCTGCTGCTTCTGCTCGGCCTCGAGCGAAGCCACGATCTGTTCGCCTTGCGCGCCTTCGCCGCTCTTGACCCGGAACACGACGATGCCTTGGGTCTGGCCACCCCAGTCGTCATGCGTCGCATAGGCCAGCATGTCGACCTCTTCCTGCGGGGCGACTCCCTTGGGAACATCCATCTGCAGACGCGGCAGATCCTTGCCTTGGATCGGCACGCCCAACTCGACAGGCTTGCCGTCCAGCATCAAACGCCCCAGGGTGGGCGGTCTTTCGATGCTCAGGGTAATCGTGCCACCATCGACATCGACCGGTTCAGGCAGACCCAAATCGACGGGTCCGACCCCCGACAGCACGACCTTCTCCAGCACCGGCGGCAGCGAGGGTCGATTGCTGCGGCGCATCAGGACGACTTCGTCGATCAGCGATGAGTTCTCCCAGGGAACCTGGAGGCCGTTTGTGGCCTCGACCACATCGCGGCGCACCGCCGCCATCACGGTGCGGATCTCCTGGTTCGGGGCCAGCGCGCGACGGGAAAACGCAGCCGAAAACGGGCTGAGTTCGCCGGCGCCGTCATAAGCCGCCGCGCCGGGTTCGGTGGCGAAAGCAATCAAGGTGTTCAGCGAGCTCCTCACCTGCGCGAGCCCGGTATTGCCGGCAGTAATGAGCTGGTCTCTCAGCCAGTAATTCTTGCGCGGAAACGGATTGTTGCGGCAGGCGTCGAGTATGATCACCTGGATCTTTGATTTCGAGCGTAACTGTTCCAGCACATCGTTGAGCTTGATGGCCTGGACTTCGATGTCCGCCGCCTCCTTCAAGGAGGCATCCACCGGGATCAGAAAATTTTCGCCGCCGATCTGGAAACCGTGGCCGGAGTAGTAGACGACGGCCAGTTCTGAGCCGTCTGCGGCGGCAAGATAGTTGCGGAACTGCTCCTCGAATTGCAGCTTCGTCAGATCGCTTGCGACAAAGACGTCGAATCCTGCCAGTCGGAACGTTTTGGACACGTCCTCGGCATCCTTGGCCGGGTTTTTGAGTGCGGGGAATTGTCGGTACTCCGAGTTGCCGATGACAAAGGCGACCCTTCGGTCAGCGCAAGCCTCAAAGGTCGTGAAGCTCGCGAGGAGGAAGGCTGCGATGATTCCGCAAAGTCGGAGCATGGCAAATCCCTTGAACGCTATTGCCTCGCCCACAAGAACACGGCATGTGCCAGCAAGGTCCGTCAGAGAGCATGCAATCTGCCGAGACAAAAAGAGAGAAAAGCCGTCGCGACAGCGGGCATATTCCTCACTTGATTGAATGCTAAATTACATGAGGGACCGAGTGTCTGCAACGTCTGTCACACCTCCAGGCGTGCTCTTCCGACCCTGGCGCTCTGCTCGGTCGGCCACGCGAGACTTACGAGCCTGCCAGTTCAACCACGCTACGGATCAAATCCGGGTCACGAAACAGCTCACGGCGACACAGAGCTGGACCCGCGGCCGCGCCAGACCACATGGCCGCTAGACAGTCGACCGGATTGAGCACTGCGGCGGCCGTCGTAAGCAAACTCTTGCCGTTGCCCAGCGAAGCGACATTTTCACGATTGTCCCGGCAGCTCGAATTGAAAAGCCCGGCGGCTCTGCGCGGTTTTCCACCATCGAGACGAGGCAAGATTGTTGGGTCCGAGTGTATGGCGGAGGGGGTCGTGTCCCCACAGGTGGTGTAGCTCGGCGGTAGCGAAGCCGTTCGCGAGCGCGCCCTTGATAGCGCTGTAGCGAGCGAGCGGCTTTGCGGTGGTCATCGGCGCTTTCCGGTAGGGTTTGGTTGTTGACGCCAACCCATTTCGGAAGGACCACCGATAACCGACGACATGATGAACCTGCGCACGCTCGTGGAGAAGACCCCGGATGCCGATCTCTTGCGCGAGATGATCGGCTTTGCCGCCGAGCGGCTGATGGAAATGGAGGTGGGCGCGGCAACCGGCGCCGCCTATGGCGAGAAGAATCCGCTGCGGCTCGCCCAGCGCAACGGCTATCGCGAGCGCGACTGGGAGACGCGGGCCGGCACGGTCGAGCTACGCATCCTGAAGCTCAGGAAGGGTTCCTACTTCCCCGGTTTCCTCGAACCGCGCCGCATGGCCGAGAAGGCGCTGACCGCCGTCATCCAGGAGGCCTACGTCCAGGGCATCTCGACCCGCTCGGTCGACGACCTGGTCAAGGCCATGGGCATGAGCGGCATCTCGAAGAGCCAGGTCTCTCGGCTGTGCGAGGAGATCGACGGCAAGGTCAAGGCCTTCCTTGAGCGGCCGATCGAGGGCGACTGGCCATACCTGTGGATCGACGCCACCTACCTGAAGGTCCGCCGCGGTGGGCGGATCGTCTCGGTCGCTGTCATCATCGCCGTCGGCGTCAACGCGGCCGGCCGGCGCGAGGTGCTGGGCATGGAGATTGGCACGTCGGAGGCCGAGCCGATCTGGACGGAGTTCCTGCGCAAGCTGACACGTCGCGGCCTGCGCGGCGTCAAGCTCGTCGTCTCCGATGCCCACGAAGGGATCAAGGCGGCCGTCACCAAGGTGCTGTGCGCGACATGGCAGAGGTGCCGCGTCCACTTCATGAGGAACGTGCTGGCCCATGCCGGCAAGAGCGGGCGCCGGGTCGTCTCAGCCTTCATCGCCACCGCCTTCGCCCAGGAAACGCCCGAGGCCGCGTCCGTACAATGGCGCGCCGTCGCCGACCAGATCCGGCCGAAGGTGCCGAAGCTGGCGACAATCATGGACGACGCCGAGCCGGACGTGCTTGCCTACATGACCTTCCCGAAGGAGCACCGTGCCAAGCTGCACTCGACGAATCCCATCGAGCGCCTCAACGGCGAGATCAAGCGGCGCACCGAGGTCGTCGGAATCTTCCCGAACGACGACGCGATCGTGCGCCTCGTGGGCGCAATCCTGCTCGAACAGAACGATGAATGGGCAGTGCAGCGGGCCAGATATATGACTCTGGAAACGATCAGCCAGATGAGCGATGATCCCCTGATCAGCCTGCCAGCCGTGGCGCGCTGATCAGCCCGGCCCATGCCGGAGAGCACGGCGACCAATGTCGTCAGCTACACCACGCCGCGGGACACGATCGCGGAGGGAGAGGAACTCGTATCCAACCTTCTGCGCACCTCACCAGACAATCGTTCATATACGCCGAACGGATCGCCGGAACAGCGATCGGTACGAGCCAGGTTGCTTTAGCTGCGGCAGGCGGGCCTAAACCACGCCATGCTGTGGTCGCGTGCCAGGAAGGGTACGCGTGGAACAATGGCTTCTCTAGAAAACGCCGCCAATCCCAATTCCGCCACTGATATCGGGAGGAGCCGCTGCGGGAGGCGAGGATTGCGGCTGCGAGTTTCTGGCATTTTTTCGGCTGGGAGCACCCTTTTTCCGCACGGGGGCGACGTCTGAGGCGACACTTGCTCGCCTTGGCCTCTGCAGTACGGTCACGGGGTCTTTGCAGATGCGGCCGGAGTGCAAAAAGAGCTCCCCCAGAAGTTCAACGGTCGGCTCGGTGGCCGACGGTGTCCGCTTGATGTTCTTGTAATACGTGCTGAGAGCATGGAGCGAGCCCTTGCCCCAATCTCCGTCAACCGTCATGCGATAACAACCCAGGCGGCGCAATTCTGTCTGGACACTGCGTACGAGCTCGGCTTTCTTTTCAGGCTTCGTTGCACCAGCCTGCGTGCCAACGATCAATGTTTCAAGACCGGAGATCACACTTTTCCGGGCCCCTTCGAGGCTGGCAGTCTCCGTACCGACCGCATCGGCTGAAGCGCCGGATGGCGCCGAGGCGTCCAGCGATCGTAAAGTCTGTCCCACGATAATCACCGCAGTCTGCAAGTCGTTGGAAGCAAGTTCTACCTGCAGTCTTTGCTTCGCGACAGGATCCGACAGGATACGCGATAGGCTGGCGCTCAACTGAGCCGGGTCGAGCACTTGCTGCTCGGTGAAGTAAAACTGCTCGCGAAGATTGGACTGATCCCACGGGACCTGACGACCGGCAGTGAGTGCTTCAGTCTCGTTGCGCACGCGGATCATCATGTCCGAAATGCTGAGCCCTGGGATCTCGACATTCTTCACCAGGGCTGTAGTGAACGGGCTGTTGTCTCCCGAGCCGTCCGCCGTGATGTTGCCTGGCTGGGTTGCAAAGGCAACAAACGTGTTTTCGCCCACTTCGACCTGCGCGAGCCCATTCATTACGCTTGGGCCTTTGCCCATCGGGTTGTTTCGGCACGCGTCGAGGAAAATGAAGGTCTGCCGTTCCCGACTTGAGAATCGTGCGATCAGGTCGTTAAGCTTGATTGCTTTCGCAGTCAGTTCCCCGATGGTTTCAGGATCGGGCGTGTCGACCGGCAGCAGGTAATTTTCGCCCTGAAGCTGCAGGCCATGGCCGGCGTAGAAGATCAGTACCGCGCTAGCGCCCACAAGCTTGCCATCGGCATGGCGAAAGAGTTCGCCGAAACCGGCAAGGGAGAGATCCACTCCCAGCAGCACATCAAAATTCAGCCTTCTCAGGCTTTCGGAAAGCCTTGTGGCGTCGTTCACCGCATTGGGCAAGTGTGGGAGACGAACGCTTTGGTAGTCGGAGTTGCCGATGACAATGGCGAGCCGCTTGCTTGGTTGTTCCGTTGGTTCATCTTCGACCGCCGCTTGAGCGCGTACCGATCCAACCAGTGCCACCAGCAGAACCATTATGATGCGCAGGAAGGGGCTGTGGGTCCTGTAACAGGCTCGTTTCAGCATGCGACAATCTCAGAGTCGTCGAAGTGTCGAACCGGCTCACGCTACTCTTGCGCGTGAAACTTATGTCTCGGAGTGCAGCGGCTTTTTTACACCAGAAATCACCTCAAAGAAAGCGCAAGGGTGGTGCTAGCCCGCTTTCTTGACGCAGTGCTCATCCGAGAGAGTAGCGCTGGCGCGTGCAATCGACAATCCGGTCGGCAAGCTCCGCCGCAGGTTCTAGCAAGCAGAAATCGAGCAATGTACGAAACCCATATCCCACGCGGCGAGAACCTGCTACACTCTTGGCAGCGCCGGTGCAATATGTTGCACCCACGCTGCCACAGCCAGATATTGCATTGAGACTCTTCTGCGTATCGCATCCCTTATTACATTGGCTTTGTAGTTAAGAGGGGAAAGGACAATGAAGGAAAGCTTCGCTCGGCGCTTGTGCGCAGCGGGCATGTTCTCGTTTGCCGCTGCATTGATCTTACTGCCTTCTCAAGCAAGCGCCTGCATTATCGACAGTGAAGGCGTCTTTCTGGACACGAACTGCTATCTTGGAGGTGCGACCAACAGCGTAATTGTCGACACGTCTTTGCGGGCGCTTGGTGATGTAGTTGACAGCGTGGTCGAAGCGGACGTCGGCCTCGCGAACGGGGTTCCGCTCGCCCAGTCTACGCCGTTCGGTGTTTTCGCTTCCGGTCAGTTGGCTCGCACGGAACATGACGGCTTCTCGATTTCGAATAGCTTGGGCGTGCTCGATGGGCCGAGCTTCCGCGTCGATGAATTCTCCGCTGCCATCAGCGTCGACTTCAATGCCGCAAAGCATTTTGGATTCGGCAGCGAGCATGGACTGAACCTCGGCCTGTTCGCCGGGTATGCCTCGGCCAAAGTCGATTCCGATGCGTTCGGGTTCATCGGGGAGGGTGAAGCAACCAACAGAAGTGGGATGTTCGGCGGCTACGGGCTCATTCGACGCGGCACGAGCTATGCGCTCGTGGCAGCATCTGCCTTCCTTGGGAACACCGACATCGAAAGGGGGGGACGCACTTTCGGCAGCTACGACACACAGGGTTATGCACTAACAGGCTCAATTGGTCGCATCTTCAACCTGACCGATCGGGTGCGACTCGACATCCGTGGCGGATTGTTGGGCGTCATCTTTACCGGCGATGGATACACAGACAGCTTTGACACTGTCTATGGAAAGAGCCGGTTGTCGTTTGGCGCAGTCAAATTCGAACCTGGAGTTTACGGTGATTTTCTGCTCGGCAATGGCATGGTGATCAGCCCCTATGCGCGATTGGATATCCAGCAGCGCTTCGGCTATTCCAACACGGCAAGCGCCGACGGTAGACAGAGTGACTTTGACGACGCGGACTTTTCGGCTGCACTGTCGTCCGGCTTCAACCTGAAAATGTCTCAATCGATAATGCTCAGCAGCGAAATTCGCGGTAAGTGGTCTCAAGACAATTCAACCGTCAGCGGCAAGCTGGGTGTGAAGATCGCCTTTTGAATTCGGGATTGGGATCCGGTAATTGGGCTGGCCAGCAAAAAAGCTGATCATCGCCATTACCAGCTATTCAGCGGCGGGATGCGTTTGATGCGGCTGGTCAATAGCGCGGGCGATGACCCGGGGAGCGGGTCCAGCAGGGTGCCCAAGCGCGGATGGTGGCCTTCCCGCTGGGGATGAAATGCAGATTGGCGAATCCTCGTCATCGCGGTGGTGGCTCCGCTCGGTCGGCCGCGCGAAACCTACGAGCCAACCAGCTCAGCCACAACGACAGATCAAACCGGGGTCGCGCCGAGGCAGTGCTGCTTTTCCAAGGCGCTTTAGGGTCGCCAGTATGCCGGCCTTTATGCGCCGCGCAGTCGCTGCGAACCCTCACTGCACCCCATTTTTTCAGCCCGCGCCCGCGCACTGGCCCGTTAACGGGATTCGGTCGAAGGGTGTGGAGACCGAGCTCCTACATCTTCGAGAGGAAGCGAGCGCCTTTGCCTTCTTGAAAGCTGCCGACGCTACACTTCTTTTTTGAGCAAGACGCGCCGGTCCGGCTTGAAGGGTGGGCCGATCCGATAACGGTTCACGGCGGTACAGAGCTTGATCCGGGACTCCCAAGAGACACCTCTCGATCCGCGGAAGATCGGGTCTGCGCTAGGCCGGCCATCGTATGGCACTTAGCCGTCAGAATTTTGGCAGTTAGGGCCGGATCTTGAAGTTTCAAACGAACTCTCTCAGCATGTCATCGCCGTGGCGTTAGCCGCGGCTTCCTTTAGCCCCTGTGCGCCGCCAGCAATGTCGCGTAGACATGCCTGCCGGCATTCGGCGCTGCGACGTGAGAATCCCATGCGAATGCTGTCGCGTACCCTCTTCCTCTTCCTAGGGCTCGCCGCCGCCAGCCTGTCGCCCGCCCGGGCTGCGGCGGGCGATTGCGCCGATGCCGCCGCGCTGGTGCAGCAGGCCTATCCCAAGGCCCGAAAGAGCGCCGGCGGCACCTCGTTCACGCTTGAACCCCATACCAGCATCGTCTCAACGCTCCCGCAGAGCGATGCGCCATTCGGACTGGCCTGCAGGACCTGGCCAGCCCATGACGACCTGCTACTGGTCGCAGTGCCGCTGATCGACACCGCTAGCGCCGACCACCTGCATGTCGGCGATATCGAGCTTCTGGTCATCGACAGGAAGAGCCTGCGGGTGCGCCAGCGCCTGCTCCAACCCGGTCTGATGACCGATGACATGATTGTCATTGAAAAGGTGGAATTCGACACCGGCCGTTATGCACTGGCCCCCGATGTCAGCGCATTCGGCCTGCGCATCGAAATGGCGCACCATTCGCTGACCGCCCCCTTCACTGAAACCGACCTGCGGCTTTACGCTCTCGTGCGCGGTGAACTCAAGGTGGTGCTCGACGGCCTCGTGGTGGCCGGCTCTGGCGGCGACAGCGATGGCAGTTGCGCCGGATCCTTTCATTCCAGCCAGGTCAGCCTGGCGATAAGCCCGGCGAGCCATCATGGCTATCACGATATCACCGCGGTTGAGCGGACGAATACCGACAATCCCTTCCCCGACCAGAATGGCGAATGCCAGTCCCATCCCGGCAAGGCTGTGAAGCGTACCTACCGGCTGCGCTATGACGGCAGCCGCTATGCGGTCCCCGCGGCACTCAAGGTGATGGGGTTGTGACGCGGCCGCACACGTCCCTGCCTTGGTTCGTCAATGTTATCAATTCCAGTTGAATGGGTATCGACCGTTAATTCTCTCGTGCTAGGAGGCGCGCAAGGGGGCTCTTCTCGAAGGAGCTGATGATTTGTGGTGGTCAAGATTCAAAAGGGGTTTTGCCGGAACGTGGGACGACAGACTGGACGGACTATTCTCCGCAAAGGTCGACTACGCCGGAAAATCCATTCTCGATGTTGGCTGCAATATGGGTGTTGTCGCCTATGAGATATCCAAGCTGAAACCCAGTTCGATCCATGGGATCGACATTGCCAAGCCGCATATCGAGACTGCAAAAATGTTATTGAGCGGCTCCCCGGTGCATGCCCGGTTCGATCGCCTGAATCTTGGCAGCCGGCGCCTCGGCAATATTCTTCTACCGAAATATGATATCGTCCTGCTGCTGGCCGTCTATCAGCACATGCAGCGCAACATCGGCCCAGGCAAGGCGCGAAGGGTGCTTTCCAATATTGTGAGGCGCACCTCGAACGTCGTTGCCCGCGTTCCGCCTGGAACGGATGGCGAATTTATCGAAACGCTCTCTGACGAGGGTTTCCAGGTCAAGAGCACTCACACGTCGCCTCTTGGTAGTCATGTGCTGGTGCTGGAGAAACCCACCCCAGGAAATCCGCAGCCATAGGGCCTCGCCAGTGGCAATCTGCCCCACTAACATCCCATGTGTCAGCAGCGGGCGCCGACCCGCTGCTGGCTGCAACTCACCCCGGGAGCTCCGATTCGCCGGCAGAAAGCATTTTTGCAGATGGACTTCGCGCCAATGCCGTTGACATTGAGGGCCGCGGCCGCGGTGTTCTCTGCCACCGCCTTAACAGACCGGATGCGCCCGCTGGCGTAGGTGACGAATACCAATTTGGCCGTCACGGCGAGAGCGCTGGCCGTCCGGCCTGCGGTCAGCGCGCCGCCGGTGTCCAAATTCAGCCATGTGCGCTATCAGCTCGCAGGCGCCCGTTCAGCGCTCACGGCTCATGGCGCCGGACGGGTGAACAGAACTCGGAATTGCTTCTCCGCACGCCGCAGTCCCTCATCTGTCAGAACCACTGAGTTCGCCTTGTTTGCCGGATTCGCGATCAGCCCCTTCTCGTGCAGGCGATCCAGAGCATTCCAATCCAACCCCTTCCAGGCGCGCCTCTCTTCATGCAGCGTCAGCCAAAGCAGGCCCATAACGGCATCGTCGATCTTGTCGGTGTCGATCTCCATGCAAGCAGTCTAACATGCGAGAAGGCCTCTGCCACGATCCACACCGGATGGCTACTGCCTGCCACGAGCGTTCGCCTGAAAACAAATGCTCCACTCAGGCGTCACATCCTCGACGGCGTCATTGGGGGGCGACAATCCGGGACGGGATTGGAGTTCATCATGATGCCTAAGCGGCCGTGGCAGCCATTGCCGCCGGCAATGAAATGCGGATCGGCGAAATCCTCGTCGTCGCTCTGGTTGCGCTGACCGTAGGCGAGCGGCGCACCATTCAGGTGCACGTCATGCTGCCGGCAGCGCGAAATACCGCGTCACCCGCCGCGGTGTCCCATTTCATAGTGCGGCCGAAACGCGGATACGTTTCGCGGGACACTTTCTTTTCCGACGCGCTCTCCGGCCGCAGAAGGCTCAGGCACCACGAGAAGCAGGCCGCGAAGCTCATCGAAGACATGAAGCATGTCGAGGCGGTCCTGCATTTGTTGGAACCTGGCTTCAATGCCCGCGCCATGTCCGTCAAGCGGCGATCCAAACCCACTGTTCAAGCGCGGCTATATCATCCGGGCCGCCATTGACGCTCTGAGGACCGCTACAGCGCCAATGAGCGCTGAGGAGATAGCGTTGGTCCTACTCCGCTCAAAGGGCGTTGAAGCGCCTACGCGAGAAGAATTGCATTTGATGTATGGTGCGGTGAGCGCATCGCTTAAGATCAATGCCAGCGTGACCCTACACGACGGGCGCTCGCGCCGCTGGACCCTTGTCTAAACCCTAGATTTCCGCCATCCCGCTTTGCGCGCAGCTTCCTCAGAGCAAAACCAGCGTTCGCCTTTAAGAAGATTGATGCGCGTCTCCCTATAATATTCCTGTCCGGGAACGTGATAGATTTTCTCGCCAGTGTTGTAGCTGATATTGCCCTTGATGCCGCAGCCTACAGCGGCGGGAGCGAGCTCAAGGGCGAGCAGGCCAGCCAAGACCGCTCCCCCGGTCGCGATCTTCGCCCACAATGGCGTCCCATCCGAACGATGGCGCCTGC
Source organism: Mesorhizobium sp. M1329 (assembly GCF_040318035.1). Lineage (NCBI taxonomy): Bacteria > Pseudomonadati > Pseudomonadota > Alphaproteobacteria > Hyphomicrobiales > Phyllobacteriaceae > Mesorhizobium > Mesorhizobium sp. M1329. The sequence continues at coordinate 12,480 of NZ_JAMYLN010000052.1, forward strand.
GGCGATAACGCGCGCGGTTGTACCGAGTGTCCTGATAATGGCGGACCATGCCTTCTCCCCTTGGGGAGAATGCTTCCTTTGCGGCAGAGAGTCCAGAACTGGCCTTATGCCGCCAGACGGCGTTGCCAATAGCCGGTGAAATCGACTCATGGTTTCCGCTTCAAAGCGTTTCCGGCAAGACGCTCGACTTGTTCGCCGTTGGTGTTGCGCCGGTTTGTCTTCGCGCCATGCCGCTTCCTGAGCGTAGCGGAGGAGATAGACGCCAGCGATATGGTGACCAAGGCCGATTTCCGCCCGACGCAACCGGCTGAAATATTCCTCCGCCACCATTTACCTGATCATGCCGGTTCACCGGCATGATATGTTTGTCTGCTAGGTCGGCAAATCCCGTGGCGGTTGCGCCATAATACCGTTTTCATCGAGCGGACACTGACTCTGGTACCGTGCCGGGAATGAGCTATAGTTCAGATACTAAGACGGCCGGGCGCTTGCACAATGGCTGGACTGGGTGAACAGATTGCGCGTCAGCAGCGCGCCATGGGACCGCTCCTGGTGGCGGCGGTGGTCATTGGCCTTATCGGTCTGCCCGTGGCAGCCTGGCTCGACCTGCGAGACCTGTCGGAACGCATGCTGCGCAGGCAAGCCAGCGAAATCAGCCGGATCATCGACGAAATGCGCGGATTCTACGGCAGCGATGTCGTGGGACGCGTGCTGCAGGCACACGGCGCCGTGACTGCGACGCACAACTACCGGGACGTGCCGGGTGCGATCCCTATTCCGGCGACCCTCTCGATCGAACTTGGCAAGCGCATCAGCGCCCACGACGGGTCCGTCAAATATCGGTTCGTCTCGGATCTGCCTTTCAAAGGTCGCGCCCCCCACCAGCTCGATGCGTTCGAGCGGAATGCAATCTTGGCTTTGCGCGCCAACCCGAAGGAGCCGATCATCGAAGTCTCGGGTTCACTGTTTGACCGGCAGGTCCGCGCCGTGGCCCCTGTAATAATGGGACAAGTCTGCGTGACCTGCCATAACTCACACCCGGACAGCCCCAAGACCGACTGGAAGGTAGGGGATGTTCGAGGTATCCAGGAGATATCGGTCAATCAGCCTATTGCTGCGAACGTGCTGACCTTCAAGTATCTGCTCCTATATTTCGGCTTCGCGGCGGCGGCGGGCCTGACGTTCATTCTCCTGCAGCGTCGGCAGTCCGCGTTGATCCAGGGGATCAACAAGGAGCTTTCCGAGGCAAACGACTTCCTGGCCGCGATTTCATTGAAGATCGCCAAATACCTTTCGCCTCAAATCTACAAAAGCATCTTCAGCGGCCAGAAGGACGTCACCATCGCGACCGAGCGTAAGAAGCTCACGATCTTTTTCTCCGACGTCAAGGATTTCACCGCGATCGTGGAACGGCTCCAGCCCGAGGACTTGACGCTTCTCCTCAACGAGTATTTCACCGAGATGTCGACGATCGCGCTCAGACACGGCGGCACCGTCGACAAGTTCATCGGCGACGCGCTTCTTGTGTTTTTCGGCGACCCCGAGACGCAAGGCGTCGAGGAAGACGCGAGAGCCTGCTTGCGCATGGCTGTCGACATGCAGCGTCGGGTGGAGCAGTTGAACAGGGTGTGGCGTGATCGCGGAGTTGAACGGCCCTTCCGAGCTCGCATGGGCATCAACACGGGCTATTGCAATGTTGGGAACTTCGGTTCCGATGATCGGATGGACTACACGATCATCGGAGCCGAAGCGAACCTGGCGGCCCGTCTGCAGTCGATTGCCGAGCCCGGCGGCATCTGCCTCAGCTACGAGACTTACGCGCTCGTGCGCGACCTCGTCCGAGCACGTCCGTTGGCACCGATTGCCATGAAGGGGATCAGCCGGGAGGTCGTCCCCTACGAAGTCGAGGGCCTCCTGGGTGAACTCGCCCAGCGCCCTCAGGTCATCAGCGAGCACGCGACTGGCCTCGACCTGTTCCTCGACGTTGAGGCAATCGACGAGAACGGCGTCGAGCGGGCGAAGAAACGACTTTCGGAGGCGCTCCTGGCCTTAACCATCCGAACGAAGCCCGCCGCATTTTAAGTTCTTGTTCGTGACGCAATGTCGACCGGAGCCTGCCACAGAAATCAGGTTCAATGCCGTCTCGGCCACCGTTATTGACGCACTCGGGTGCTATCACGAGGTGCGACTAGGAACGGCGTTCCGAGACGCGACGGCTCTCGCGCCTCTTTCCTGAGTTCGACGTGATCTTGTCGTGATCGCAATTTTTTGGGCAGGCGGACGCACCCGAGCAATCTTGCCCCGAATTCGCCCCGAATTGAAGATCAGTACTGACACCGTGACAGCATAGCCGTTTTTCAACCAGGGGAGAAAACGAAGTCGCTGATGATCCAGGACAGAACCACGGTTGGAGTCGTGGTCCCCATGTTCAATGCGGAGCAAACCATTTGCTCCACCCTGACCAGCATCTGCCGGCAAACCTATCAGGCACTGGATATTATTGTGGTGGACGATGGTTCCGCGGACAAGTCCGCATCGATCGTGGCCGCCTATGCCGAGAAAGATCGACGTGTACGGCTCATAAGACAGTCGAATGGTGGCGTTGCGCACGCTCGCAACCGCGGCGCGGCCTCCACCGACGCGGAATTTCTGGCGTTTGTCGACGCTGATGATCTTTGGGCCCCATCGAAAATCGAACTGCAATTGCGCGCCCTGCGCGAAGGCGGCTCTTCGGCGGGATTGGCCTACTGCTGGTTTGCACACATCGACCAGGATGGTCGGGTATTTTCGCTCCGCCATCAGCCCGACGCCCAAGGTCAGGTACTCCAGCGCATGTGCAGACAAAACGTGGTCGGCAACGGAAGTTCGGTGCTTTTACGTCGCTCCGCATTCGAGCGAGTGGGGCAATTTGATCCGTCCTTGCGAGCTAGGAATGCGCAAGGCTGCGAGGACCTTCTGCTGTGCCTCAGAATAGCGGAAAATTATGAGTTCCGCCTCGTGCCGCAGCATCTTGTCGGTTACCGGATGACGAACGTCAACATGTCGAGCGATGTCATGCAGATGCTTCGTTCCTGCGAAATCGTTCTTGCCGAATTTCGTGAAAGATACCCGTCATTCGGGGGCGATTTCGATGCCCATCTGGTCGACATGATCCATTGGCTTGCCACAAGAGCTTTGATTGAGGGACGGTTTTTCGCTGCAGGCGAGCTGCTGAGGAGACTCTTTGTGATGGAACCAGGCGTTACGATCTCCCGCCTGCCCAATATGCTGGAAGAATACTGCAGGGGCCGACTGGTTCCTCGATGGCTCAAAAAGAGCGTGCGACGAATGCGAAACGACAAGAGCGAATTTCGACCCCTCTATAGCGAAATGAGCTGGTGAAGATGCCTTTGACGCCGAACCGGCGCGCAAATCTGGCGAATGCAGAACTCTACAGGCTGTTTGGCCCGGATGGCTGCACAGGTATACGTCACGTGGATTTAGACACCCAGGTCGCACCCGAGGATTGCGATTCCGGCATGATCGTGGTGTGGCGCGACGGGCTTCCAGTCGGGCATTTGCTCAGAGGGAGCGACGGTGAGTGCCGCATTACCCCGATCAAGGCTGCTGCGGCCCCAAGGCTTACCCCACAGGTTCTGAACCTGCCGCGCGCCAGCGTGGTCATATGCACGCGCGACAGGCCGAACGAGTTGCGGCGCTGCCTCTCGTCGCTTCCACAGCAAAGTGTCCCTCCGGCAGAGATCATCGTGGTCGACAACGCATCGACAGGCAGCGAAACGCGCGAGGTAGCGGTCGCTGCCGGCGCAATATACGTCCGCGAGGATCGACCCGGATTGGATATTGCCCGTAATCGGGGGGCTGAGCGTGCATGCTCGGAAATCGTTGCCTACACTGACGATGACGTTCTGCTTCATCCGCAATGGCTTGAGCAGCTGATCATAGCATTCGACAACCCTTCGATCGGCGCGGTGACTGGCCTTGTACTGCCAGCCGAACTTGCCACCGAAGCGCAGCGCTATTTCGAGACGTTCTGGAGCTTCGGGCAAGGCTACATACCCCAATTTTTCCGCGCCGCCGACTTTGCCGCCAGCAAGCACGAGGTGTTCCCGGCCTGGAAAATCGGTGCCGGTGCCAGCATGGCCTTCCGGCGCGAGGTGTTTGACCGCGCGGGGCTGTTTGACGAGCGCCTCGACGTCGGCCAGGCTGGATGTTCGGGCGACTCCGAATATTGGTATCGGCTTCTCGCCAACGGATATGATTGCCGGTACCAGCCCACCTCCGTCGCATTCCATTTCCACAGGCGGACGATGGAAGGCCTGGCCAGGCAAATCTATTTCTACATGCGCGGTCACTCGGCCGCGTTGCTCGTCCAGCATGAACGGACTGGCGTGAAGGCGAATTTGAGACAGGCTTTCAAATGGAAGCCGCTTTGGTACCTGGGCAGAGTTCGCAGAAGGTTGTTTGGACGCAGGACCGCCGAGGATCGTTTCCTTTGGCATGAAATCGCCGGCTACGCCTCAGGAATCCTGTTCTACCTCCGAACCAAGCGCAGGTAGGGCGACGTGGCGGACAATCCCTGGGTTTCAATCGTGGTGCCCGCGCGGAACGCGGAGCTGACGCTGGCACAAGCACTCGACTGTCTCCTCGGTCAGGATATCACTGATTGGGAGGCGATCATCGTCGACGATGGCTCGAGTGACGGCACCGCCGCAATCATCGCCAGTTATGTCGAGCGCGATCCCCGATTTCGCACGCTGAGTTCTTCTGCCCATAGCGCCGCCGGCGCGCGCAATCAGGGGCTCTCTTCAGCGCGCGGACGCTGGCTGATGTTCCTGGACGCGGACGATTGGGTGGACGCCAGCTTTCTGGCGAAAATGCTGGCCGTGTTGGAAGCCTCGCCCGATTCAGTAGCTGCCTATTGCGGTTCTCGCCGGGTGATGCCCGATGGTGCACTTACCCCACCGAGCAGTGCGCCCGAGGTCGCAATCCAGCCTTTCGAGACATTCGCGCGCCGCTGCGCCATCCGCACTCACGCGTTGCTAATCGATCGCGCGACAATTACCGAGTTGGGCGGCTTCGACGTTTCGTTGCGCACCTGCGAGGATTGGGATTTGTGGCAGCGCGTCGCGCGTTTAGGCAAACGCTGGGTGATGGTGGACGAGCCGCTCGCTTTCTATCGGAACAGCCCCGGCTCGCTCACCCGCAATTCGACGCAAATGCTGGCAGACGCGGAAATCGTTATCGCTCGCGGCTTTTCCGCCGATCCCAGGGTCAAGCACCCGGCATCCGCTCACGCCAATGGAGCGATTTCGGCGCACGGCGGAACCGCTTCCGAAGCACTCGCGTGGTTCGTGTTGTGGAACGCCGCATCAGATTGCGGCAGTGGCGGCGGGTCGATCGAGCCGCAGACGCTGCGCGCGCTCCCGGCCAGATTTGAATGGGCCCGTGAAATCGCAAAGGTGGTCTTCGACGGTCTGATGGTAGGGAGTTTTGCGGCGCCGCAGCAATTGGCTGCGAGATGGGAAAGGTTCGGCGGTCCCCTCACCGATCTGATCGCTGAACTCGCCAAGATCTGGAGAGATCCGGTTGCGGGTCGTCGCGTACAATATCATCTCGAGCAAATGCTTCTCGACTTCGACAATCTCGCCGCTCCACGCAGACTGGCGCGGACGCTCGGGATTCGCGTCGATGCCCGAAATCCGACCTCAACCGACCTGCCTGAAGGGATCGATCAAATCTATGCTTATTTGATGGTGGATGGCCGGATCGAGGCTCTCGTCCAGTTCGGCGTACTCGGGACAGTGACAAAGCGTCACTGGATTGAACTGCTACTGAATGTAATGCCTGCCCAAGCGGTCACACGCGATCTCTCCGGATTTAAGCGCATGGCATTCCGCTTCTGGAAGGGTGCCGCGCGGCTTGCGAGCCGTTCGCCTTCGCTGCCCCTGGAACAGGACGCAGGAACCGGCAAGACAGATATGTTGGCTGCACAGGCCATGATGCGAATAGCTGGACGCCGGTCTGATCGGGACAGCCACTTCGGCAAACTCGCGGGATTGGCAGCGGAAGCGCAACGTCTGGTGCGGTCGAGCGCCGAAACTAAAGAGCCTCTTGCAGCGCCGCGGCGTGCGCAGGCGGACGGTGGCCGGGACAAGGATCGCAAGTCGTTCTGGGATCGCTATTTTGCGACCGAAGATCCCTGGAACTACAGTTCACCCTACGAGCAGGAAAAATATGAGCGGCAGCTCGAAATTCTGCCGGCCGGTCCCATCGGGCGAGCGCTTGAGCTGGCCTGCGCGGAGGGCCACTTCACGCGGCAGTTGGCCCGGCGAGTGGGTCATCTAACCGCAACCGACATCTCTGCCGTAGCCGTCGAACGCGCGCGTGAGCGGTGCAGGGACCAACCGAACGTCGAGTTCGGCGTACTGGATTTCGCCGCCGATACCCTGCCGGGTGCCATGGATCTGATCGTTTGCTCGGAAGTGCTCTATTTCCTGGACGATCTCGCCGAATTGCGGCGCGTCGCCACAAAACTGGTGCAGGCGCTGGTCCCCGGTGGCAGCTTCGTCACCGCGCATGCATTCGTGCTTCGTGACAATATGGAACGAACGGGCTTTGATTGGGACCACAAATTCGGAGCGAAACTGATCTCGGAGACGCTGGCTGCGACCGAAGGCATTGTCCTCGAGCGATCGATCCAAACCGAGCTCTATCGCATTGACCGCTTCCGCCGCCTGTCGCCGCAGGATGTGTCGATGGAAGCGAGGATCGATGAGGTCCCAATCCAGGCGCCAATCGAGACGGAGGTCGCGCGGAAGATCGTCTGGGGCGGGGCGCGGGCCTTGCGCCGCGACGTCGCACGCAGCGAGCGCCGGGAGCGTATCCCTGTCCTCATGTATCACGGCGTCGCCTATGAAGGTCCGGCCGCGCTCGCCCGCTATCGGGTTGCACCCGCTATGTTCGACAGCCAAATGGTGTGGTTGCGCGCCAACGGCTTCCACGCGATCATGTCAGAGCAGCTGAAATGGTTCATCGCCAACCGTCACCCTTTCGTGGGCCGCCCGGTGCTCATCACGTTCGATGACGGATTCCAGAACTTTGCCGACCATGCCTGGCCGACCTTGCGCGCCAACGACCTGACCGCGGAAGTGTTCCTGGTAACGGATCTAGTGGGTGTGAGCGCGCAGTGGGATGCCGACAGAGGTCCGCCGGCACCACTCATGGATGCCCGGACCGTGGGACGCCTTGCCGCCGAAGGCGCGTTCTTCGGAAGTCATCTGGCAACGCATCGTGCGATCGATGGTCTTTCGAGCTCCGAGCTGGCCTCTGAGTTGCTGCGCTCGCGTATGTTCGTGGAGCGGTGGACCGGTCGGCCAACCACGGCGTTCGCGGCACCCTTCTCTGTCACCGACCGACGGCTTGGCAGGCTGGCCAAGGAGTGCGGCTATCGAATCGGCTTCGGGGGCAGATACGGGCCGGCGGACCTCGATTGCGATCCCATCGACCTTCCCCGCATCGAGGTGCGCGGGGATCGCTCGCTCGACGACTTTGTTGCGATGGTGGAGGCCGTCCTCGAATGAACGGCAAACTCGTCAGTGTCATTATCCCGGCTCACAATGCCCAAGATACAATTGACGAGACGCTCCGCAGCGTCCGCTCGCAGTCTCACCGCGCGCTCGAGATTATTGTCGTCGACGATGGCTCGCGCGACCAGACTGTCACCATCGCCCGACATCACATGGAGGCCGACCCGCGTGTGCGGCTGATCGAGCAGGAAAACGCTGGCGTGGCTGCTGCCCGCAATACGGGTTGGCAAGCGGCGCGGTCTGATCTGATTGCATTTGTCGATGCCGACGATCTGTGGGCGCCGACGAAGATTGAGCGGCAACTGGCTGTGTTCGATCGGGCGGACGAGAAAGTGGGGCTCGTCTACTGCTGGTATCTGGTCATCGATGCGCAGGGCGCGGTAACGGATGATCAACATCGCCCAAACTGGCGGGGCGATGTACTTGAACGTCTGTTCCATGGCAATTTTGTTGGCAACGGCAGCGCTGCCTTGGTGCGCCGGCAGGCGCTGATCGACGCAGAAGGTTTCGAGGGCCGGCTGCGAGAGGCCGGCGCGCAGGGTTGTGAGGACATCCTCTTCTACTGTCGCGTCGCGGAAACATATCAGTTCGAAGTCGTCGAAGAGCCGCTGGTCGGGTATCGCTACCTACCGGGGAATATGTCGAGCAACATGACACGAATGCTGCGCTCCTGGATGCTTGTGGTGGACGAGATGCTCGCCCGCCACCCCAATGCGGCTTCCACGCTGCGCCAAGGTCTGCATTTCTATTCGGCCTGGCTCCTGGAGCGGACGTTGCGCCAGAGGCGCCTAAGGTATGTGCTGCCGATCCTGTCGTTGCTGCTTCGCCGTCATCCCGCTATCGCCATGCGGATAATCGCCGTGGATTTGCCCTTGATCGGGGCGCATTTGGCCAAGCGCGTCGCGACGAAGTTGGTGCGCGCTCGCCTGCCTGTCCGGCCGCGGCTGACCGTACGGTTCCCTATTGGGGAAGTGAAATGACCGACGAGAACGGGGCCATACGCCGCGGTGCGGTCCGTGCTTCGTTGCGCGATCTTTCGCACCTGCTTCGCATCGTTGGCAAGCCGCGCTGGGCGACACCCGCGCTGCTCGCGGTAGGCTTTCTGTCGTCATTGGCCGAGACGCTCGGCATCACCCTGATTCTGCTGTTCCTCTATCTGGTGTCCAGCCGGATCACGGAGGCTGGAAATGGCCTTCAGGGTCGAATGCTGGGCATGGCCGTAGCCTGGTTCGGTAGTCCTACCCGGCTCGCCTTCGCGATCCTCCTGCTCATCCTCGCGCGTGGAGCACTGGCTCTGCTGTATTCGTTGATAAGCTCCAGTATCGGTGAACGGATCAGCGAGCGCGTGCGCAACCTCGTGCACGAACAATATCTCAGGGTCTCCTTTGGATACATCCAGCGGCACGAGCAATCGCAGCTGATGGAGGTGCTCGGGACCGAATCGTGGCTGGTTGCGCAAGCCTATGGCGCGGTAACACGGCTCATCATCAACAGCTGCTCTATCTTCGTGTTCGCCGTCTTTCTGCTCACGATCTCCTGGAAGATCTTGCTGATCGCAGCCCTTGGCTCGATGGCGATCTCGGCGATCTTGCGCATCTTTTCGCGACCGGCGCGGGACCTGGGACACCGGGTGAAGAAGATCCATCAGTCGCTCGGCGAGCACATGCTCATGACGCTCCAGGCGTTGCGCACCATCCGCGCCTATGGACAGGAGGCGCTTCATCAGCGTCGCTTCGCGCAATCGTCGGCGGCCGCGCGTGACGCATCGCTGTCCATGATTCGCCTTTCGTCGTGGATCGGCCCAATGACCGAAATCGGCTACCTGGGAATGTTGGGCTCCATCGTGCTGGTCTCCGGGTGGTGGCATATCAGCTTCGAGGTGACGCTGGCCGCCGTGGCCCTGCTATATCGGCTGCAGCCGCATACGCAGGAGTTCGAGGGCAATCTGCTGTTTCTGGCGCAGATACAGCCGCAACTGCGCTCAGTCCTGGAGATGGTCCAGTCCGAGGACAAGGAATATCCATCGCAGGGCACCATAGCACTCGGACCTTTGAACGCGAGTATCGTCTTCGAGCACGTGAGCTTTGGGTATGATCAAAATGCGCCGGTGCTCACTGACCTGTCGTTCGAGATTACAGCCGGAGAAACCACGGCGCTGATCGGCGCAAGTGGCGCTGGCAAGACGACGATCGTGAACCTCCTCCTACGGCTATACGAACCGACTTCTGGCGACATCAGGATTGGCGGTGCCCGGCTGCAAGACATCAGGCGGGACGACTGGCTGTCCAAGATCGCCGTAACGGGCCAGGACGTCGACCTCGTCGAGGGCACGGTGACTGAGAACATCCGAATGGCCAAAGCCGATGCGACCGAAGAAGAGATTATTGTCGCTGCCCGCAGTGCCGGCGTCGCGTCGTTTGTCGAGGATCTTCCCGATCGCTACGATACCTGGATCGGGCAGGAGGGGCTGCGATTTTCCGGCGGCCAGCGGCAGCGCATTGGCCTCGCACGAGCTGTATTGCGCAATCCGGACTTTCTGATCCTGGATGAGGCCATGAACGCACTCGACACCGCGCTCGAGGATCAGGTACGGCGCGCGATTGACAGGCAGCTTGGCAAAAGGACAATTCTGCTGATCACGCATCGGATAGAAAGCGCGCGTGACGCCGCCAATGTTATTTGGATAGAGAACGGCATGATCAAGAGCCAAGGACCTGCCTCCGTCGTTGTTCCTCAATACCAACGTCGCCAGCATGAAATCGTATGTGCTTCCGATTCTGAGGATAAAGCACGGTGACCCTACTCTATGTCTTCAATTGCCCCCAATGCCGTGTGCAGACGCGGAGCCTCTGCATCGACTTGATCCGGCGCGGGCAGTGAATCGAGACCTCGTCGGCCGGGCCGTCGCTGCTCTCTCGACAACGGACAGAGCAGGCCAGCAGGTGGCGCGCCTGTCACAATCGGCCACGATACCAAGCCAGCGCCGTCTCGACGATCCTGTCTATTCCGGATTGCTCGCACACCCAGCCGAGTTCCCGCTCCGCTTTGCCGGCCGCGGCTACGAGCGCTGGCGGGTCACCTGCCCTGCGCCGACCGTAAACCACAGGAAGGCGCGATCCCGAAGCCCGGCTCACCGCATCGACCAGCTCCTTCACCGTCGTGCCAGTTCCAGTCCCGAGATTGTAGACGTGAACACCCTTGTCGCGGAGCAGTTTCTCACCTGCCAGGACGTGAGCCCGGGCGAGATCGGTGACATGGACATAGTCCCGCACCGCGGTGCCATCGCGGGTATCGAAGTCGATGCCGTTGACGGTAAAAATCCGGTCCCGCTTGACCGCCGCCTCGATAGCCAGCGGTATGACGTGTGTTTCCGGTTCATGCCATTCACCGATTTCGCCGTCGGGATCGCATCCGGCTGCGTTGAAATAACGGAGCACGACCGCGTCGAGGCCATGGGCATAGGAGAGATTATCCACCATCCGTTCTATGATTAATTTCGACCATCCATAGGGATTGATGGGCGACTGTGGATGAGTTTCGTCAATCGGAGAGCGAACCGGAACGCCATACGACGCACATGTGCTGGAAAAGATCAGCCTGCCGACGCCGGCCTTCAACATTTCCTCGAGCAACACCAGCGACCCGAAACTGTTGTTTCGGTAGTAGAGTCCCGGATGTTCGACAGATTCGCCCACATAGGCATAGGCGGCAAAATGCGCCACCACATCAGGCCGATATTGGCGTAAAGCCGCCGACACGGCCTCGGCGTCGGAAATGTCGCCCTCGACAATCGGCCCCCATTTGACCGCGTCGCGCCAACCGCGCGAGAGATTGTCATACGTGACGACCGACCAACCCGATTCGGCGAAGGCCTTGCAACAGTGTGATCCGATGTAGCCGGCCCCACCGGTGACCAGGACTGTCTTCATTCGGCAGCGGCGGGCCGTAGATACCCCGACGAAACCAAGCCCTCGAAATAGGCAATGGTCTTGACAAGGCCGTCGCGCAACGTCGTTCTTGGCTTCCAATCGAGCTCACGCAGGGCACTTCCGATATCGGGCTGGCGCTGGCTTGGGTCGTCGATGGGCAAAGGCAAAAATCTGATGGTCGACCGGCTTCCCGTGAGTTCGATCACAAGGTTGGCGAGTTCGAGCATCGTGAATTCGACCGGATTGCCGAGATTGATCGGACCGGTAACATCGTCATCCGTTTGCATCATTCGAACCAGACCGTCGATGAGGTCGTCGACATAGCAAAATGAGCGGGTCTGCTGGCCGGTGCCGTACACCGTTATCGGCTCGTTCTGCAGGGCCTGTACGATGAAATTGGAGACAACGCGGCCGTCGTCCGGACGCATCCTCGGGCCATATGTGTTGAATATGCGTGCTACCTTGATTCGCAGCGTGTGCTGCCGCCAATAGTCGAAAAACAGCGTTTCGGCACATCGCTTGCCTTCATCGTAGCAAGCACGCGGTCCAATCGGGTTTACCCTGCCCCAATAATCCTCGGTCTGCGGGTGAATTTCGGGGTCGCCGTAAACTTCCGACGTGGACGCCTGAAGGATCTTGGCGCGAACCCGCTTGGCGAGCCCCAGCATGTTGATCGCGCCATGAACGCTGGTCTTGGTCGTCTGGACCGGATCGGACTGGTAGTGAACGGGACTCGCAGGGCAGGCAAGATTGTAAATCTCATCAACTTCCACATAGAGCGGAAACGTCACGTCGTGGCGAATGATCTCGAAGGATCTGTTGTCGAGCAAATTCGAGACATTTCTTCGGCTTCCGGTGAAGAAATTGTCCACGCATGCAACCTCGTGGCCTTCGCCAAGCAGCCGCTCACACAAGAACGATCCCAGAAAACCCGCGCCTCCTGTCACCAGGATTCGTTTTGCCCGCTGCATTTCGGCGCCTCCAAGGCAATTTAGCCCACCCTAATCTCTGACCAGATTAGGCCGATTGACCAGCGGCGTGCTTTCAATTTTCGTTACCGACAGGACATTGTTGTCAAAATGCGAGGATTCCCAATTCATTGGCTGTCCTGCAGCGGATTGCCACATCCCGAGCTACTTCACGTTCGACCGCAGTTAGGCTGGAGGTCGAGACAGAAAGGTCGAAAAGCTTCCGGGGACGCCAGCCAAAGCGGATGCACCGTGGACAGCTTGGTTCCCGGAGTTCCTTCATCACCTCAACGGTCGTCGTTTCTGCAAGTAAATCAGAGGGCTGCCTGAAGACCGCGCAGCCTTCGCCTCGGTTCCATTCGAGGTTCGGGAGGCCTCGGAGTATCTGTCCGGTCTGGCCCGGTCTGGGCCGCGTCGCTTGCCCCTATTTGGGCCGGCGTGCGGCAGCAATGGCCTGCAACAGATTGATGCTGTTCACGTCGGGTTGACTTGACGCGGCAACGGCAAGTGCGGCGGCCTCGGCTATTTTCACGACGTCGTCGCTGCTGATCGTTCCGCGCTTCTCCAGCAGATTTACAAGTTCGACAACGAGAAGAAAGGCGTTCACGCCATATCGTTCGGCTTTGAGCTCGAACTCGCCTCGAGCCGATTTCCCCGCGTCTCCTTCAGCCCGTTTGTCCACGTTGGCTTCCTCTCCTATGGCGACAAGCTATCAACACTTAGCACGAATGGTTTGATCCTTCGAACTGACCACACCTTTGGCCAGTTGCCGACTGCCGGACCTCGGCGCCGGTGGCAACGCGCATGGCTTTAGCCAAGGATGAGACCTGCCAGCAGTACGGAAAGGACAACGGACGCTACAAGAGCAAGCAGCCCCCATGCCTCCAAGGTTTTATTTTGCGAAAGTTTCATGGGGCGCGCCTCGCTTTTAATTCCTGTTTCGCGGACGAGCTTCATCTCACGCCAGATCGGGCGCGGAGCCGACTTTTGAACGTGAGTAAGCGCTCCTCGGCCCGGAAAAGACCGATGCTGTGCGGGGGTCAGAAGCGCTACCTGTGCGGCGCCCGCCTGCTTTTCGTCGACGCGAGCCATTACAAGAATGACACCCTCTGCAATCTTGGGCTGGCGTGGCGTTTGAGGGAAGCCTGTGAGCGTCTCGACGAGCCCGCCGGCAAAGCCGCCCCATGTCATGCCGATCAAGGCCATGCCGGCCACCCCCGCAAGATCGATGCCCAGAGCTCCAAAAGCGCCAAAGCCGGCCAGCAGACCGGCCGGCCCGCCAACGACGGCGCCGACGCCCGCACCCCGCCAGAGAGTGCTCATCTCATCATCGCAAGCTCCGGCAACACTGATCGGCTCTTGGTTGTCGTTGTAAGAGCCGACGACGCTGATCTGCCGGCGAGGAATCCCGGCAGCCTGAAGCCTGCTGACTGCATGTGACGCCTGGGAATAGGTATCGAAGAGCCTGCTGATCGTCTGCATCATCTGGCATCAAGTCGCCCGCCGCCCCTTTGAAGCGGCATTCTCGTACAGGCTGTCGCGAAAACGCCTTGTCGGGGGGTCTGCCTTGATCAGGCTTGCCCTGGGCTCGCAGATCCCGGCAGAACCTGACGCCGATCTCCACCAGGACGCTCTAGCCTGTTCGCGCTCAAGCTCATGCTCGAGCGCGGCATGGCCGGCCTCTGTCAAACCAGTCCTCTTAAGCGCGGCAACCCGCGGGGCCAGCGCGTCGGTCTCGGGATTCTTGATGTGGAACGCCATCATTCATCACTGTAAGCGGTGTTCTCAGGCCACGGCCTTGAGCTCGAGCTTGTTGATGTAGACCCAAGGCAGGAGATCGTCGATCTGGCTGTTGG
>NZ_JAMYLN010000053.1:0-26396 GCF_040318035.1 Mesorhizobium sp. M1329
ACTGCCATCGCGATTCCCTCAGCGCGTCCGCCTCAGAGAATCACAATCAGCGAATTACGCAACAGGCTCCTTGTGGGAGAAGGTGGATTGGCGCGCAGCGCCGAGACGGATGAGGGGCGTTGGACGGAATGCCGTCGTTGCCAAGCTGGAGCACCCCTCATCCGACCGAGCTTCGCTCGGCCACCTTCCCTACAAGGGGGAGAAGGGAAGGCCCGCAACCCTACGTATTCATCGAATCGAAGAAATCCGCGTTGGTCTTGGTCTGCTTGAGCTTGTCGATGAGGAACTCGATAGCGTCGGTCGTTCCCATCGGCGCCAGGATGCGGCGCAGCACGAAGATCTTCTGCAGATCCTGGCGCGGAACCAGCAGGTCCTCCTTGCGGGTGCCGGACTTGAGAATGTCCATGGCGGGGTAGATGCGCTTGTCCGCCACCTTGCGGTCGAGCACGATTTCCGAATTGCCGGTGCCCTTGAACTCTTCGAAGATGACCTCGTCCATGCGGCTGCCGGTGTCGATCAGCGCCGTGGCGATGATGGTCAGCGAGCCGCCTTCCTCGATATTGCGGGCAGCACCGAAGAAGCGCTTCGGCCGCTGCAGCGCGTTGGCGTCGACACCACCGGTCAGCACCTTGCCGGATGACGGCACGACGGTGTTGTAGGCGCGGCCGAGGCGGGTGATCGAATCCAGCAGGATGACGACATCGCGGCCGTGCTCGACCAGGCGCTTGGCTTTTTCGATGACCATTTCGGCAACCTGGACGTGGCGCACCGCCGGCTCGTCGAAGGTCGAGGAGACCACCTCGCCCTTCACCGAGCGCTGCATGTCGGTAACTTCCTCCGGCCGCTCGTCGATCAGAAGCACGATCAGGTAGCATTCCGGATGGTTGGTGGTGATCGAATGGGCGATGTTCTGCAGCAGCACCGTCTTGCCGGTGCGCGGCTGCGCCACGATCAGCGCGCGCTGGCCCTTGCCGAGCGGCGCCACCAGGTCGATGACGCGCGCCGAAATATCCTTGGAGGTCGGAACCTCCATCTCCATCTTCAGCCGCGAGGTCGGATAAAGCGGCGTCAGATTGTCGAAATGGATCTTGTGGCGGATTTTTTCAGGGTCGTCGAAATTGATCGTGTTGACCTTGAGCAGCGCAAAATAGCGCTCGCCCTCTTTCGGGCTGCGGATCGGGCCTTCGACCGTATCGCCGGTCTTCAGTGAGAACCGCCGGATCTGCGACGGTGAAATATAGATGTCGTCGGGACCTGGCAAATAGTTGGCATTGGCGGAGCGCAGGAAACCAAAACCGTCCTGCAGCACTTCGACGACGCCGTCGCCGATGATCTCGATATCCTGGGTCGCCAGCCTCTTCAGGATCGCGAACATCAGCTCCTGCTTGCGCATGACGCTGGCGTTCTCGACCTCGAGCGATTCCGCATAAGCGATCAGCTCTGGTGGCTTCTTGTTCTTGAACTCTGTGAGTTTCATTTCTTGCATCATTAGACGGACTCTGAGTAAGCTTTGGGAAAAATATCGGCGGGATGCGACAAATGCCGGGCGCGGCCGAAGCGATAAATGGGCGGCGCATGACGGGAAGGAAGACCCGTCTTTTATCGTCGGTCGGTTGAAAGAGCAAGCCGCCTTTTGCGGGCAACCGAAGACGTCAGAACGGTTTCACGACAACCAGGACGACGATGACGATCATCAGCAATGTAGGGATCTCATTGACGATCCGCCAGTGCCTTGCCGATTTTTCATTGCGGTCTTCTGCAAATTTCCGGACGGCCCCGGCGAGATAGCCATGCACGGCCGACAGGCCAACCACCGCAGCGATCTTGGCATGCAGCCAGCCGCCCTGAAAACCAAAGCCTTTCCAGGCGAGCCAGAGGCCGAATGCCCAGGTGATCACCATTGCCGGATTGATGATGCCGCGCAGCAGGCGGCCCTCCATCACCTTGAAAGTCTCCGACTGGACGGAGCCTTTTTCGGCATCTGCATGATAGACCAGCAAGCGCGGCAGATAGAGCATGCCCGCCATCCAGGAGATGACGGCAATCACATGGATCGCCTTCGCCCAGGGATAGAAATCATCGGACCCGAAGAGAAACAGCAGCCCGGCCAGCACGAGAAAAATGGCGATCGCAATTGCCGCGCGGCGCATCGCGCCCTTGCCGGTGTTGGTGCCGTTCGCATTGTCCGCGCCCATCATCGTCACGACGCGCTCCGCACCAGTTTGACCATCTGCTCGACATGCGCGAGCGGCGTCTCCGGTGTGATGCCGTGGCCGAGGTTGAAGATCAGCGGCCCGTCGCCCAGCGCCTTCAGGATCGCCCCCACGCCGTCGGCAAGCGCCTTGCCGCCGGCCACCAGCCGTAGCGGATCGAGATTGCCCTGCACGGCGCCGTCACGCTGCAATTCTTTTGCCGTCGACAAGGGCACGGTCCAGTCGAGGCCCAGCCCCGTCACGCCGGTCTTCTGGCGATAGCTTCGATAGTGATCTCCGGCACCCTTGGGAAAGCCGATGATCGGAACGTCGGGATGGGCAGCCTTCACTTGCCGGACGATCTCGGCCACCGGCTGGACACAGAACAACTCGAACGACGCTTCGTCGAGCACGCCAGACCACGAATCAAAGATCTGCACCGCGTCGGCGCCGGCCTCGATCTGGCGGATCAGATAGGCAGCCGAATGATCGGCGAGCACCTTCAGCAGCCTAAGAAAGGCCGCCGGCTCGCGATAGGCGAACAGCCTGGCCGGCGACTGGTCGGGCGTGCCATGGCCGGCGATCATATAGGTCGCCACCGTCCAGGGCGCACCGCAGAAGCCGATCAGCGTCGTTTCATCAGGCAGTCTGGCGCGCAACCGCCGCACCGTCTCGTAGACCGGCTCGAGATTCACGTGAAACGTTTCGCCGTCGAGAGCCGCAATTTCCGCAGCCGTGATCGGCGTCAGCAGCGGGCCGCGTCCTTCCTCGAAGCGCACGTCGCGGCCGAGCGCATGCGGCACGACAAGGATATCGGAAAACAGGATCGATGCGTCGAAGCCGAAGCGTTCGATTGGCTGCAGCGTCACTTCGACAGCGAGATCTGGGTCGTAGCAAAGATCGAGGAACGATCCTGCCCGTCTCCTCGTCTCCCGGTATTCCGGCAGATAGCGGCCAGCCTGGCGCATCATCCAGAGCGGCGGCGGAAACACTGCCTTGCCTCTCAACACGTCCAGCACGATCCGGTCTTGAGGCATTGAGCGCTCGCCTTTCCAGGCTTTCCTATAATTAAATATTCTATTTTTAGGAATCTTATGATTCTAAGAGTCTGTTGGTTGTGGTGGTTGTCTCCTGTCCCGCTTTGCCCTCGAAAAGGCCAGCCAGCATATTGTCGCGCGCTTCTCCAACGGGATTGCAGGACTTTGTGGAAAGTCGGGAATTTACGACTGGAGTCAATGCGTTGCCGCCAGGCCAGGGAAATTGCCCCTGTGGATGACGCGAAGGCAAAAAGCTCCGTCCCCGGACTTGTCCCCAACCGCCCTGAGAAGCCGACAGCACATCGAATTGTGGACAAACCGGCATCTGATACAGTCGCTTCGCGGTGGCCGAGTTTTCCGCCCGGCTTATCCACATCGGCCCACAGCCTGGAATGTATCCTGTGAACAAACCGCAGAGCTTCTTTCACCTCCACCTGATTTCCGACGCCACCGGCGAGACGCTGCTGGCCGCCGGCCGCGCGGCTTCCGCGCAATACAAGGACGCGCGCGCCATCGAACATATCTACCCGCTCATCCGCACCGAAAAGCAGGTGACGAAGGTGTTCGAGGACATCGAGGAGGAGCCGGGCATCATCCTCTACACGGTGGTCGACCAGAAGCTTGCCCGTGGCATCGACGAACGCTGCGCGGCGATGGGCCTACCTTGCGTCTCGGTGCTGGAGCCGGTGCTGACGGTGTTCCAGTCCTATCTCGGCACGCCGGCCGGCCGCCGCGTCGGCGCCCAGCATGTGCTGGACGCTGAATATTTTCGCCGCATCGACGCGCTCAATTTCACCATGGAGCATGATGACGGCCAGCTGCCGGCCAATATGGACGATGCCGACATCGTGCTTGTCGGCATCTCCCGCACCTCGAAGACGCCGACCAGCATCTATCTCGCCAATCGCGGCATCAAGACCGCCAACATTCCGATCGTGCTCGGCGTGCCGGTGCCCGAAAGCCTGGTAAATGCCAGGAGGCCGCTGATCGTCGGCCTGGTCGCCACCGCCGAACGCATATCACAAGTCCGGCAGAACCGCATTCTCGGCACCAGCGCCTATGAGCCGACCGATTATGTCGACCGCGCCGCGATCGCCGAAGAGCTCGCCTATGCCCGCCAGATATGCACGCGGCATGGCTGGCCGATGATCGACGTCAGCCGCCGTTCGATCGAGGAGACCGCGGCGGCGATCGTTGCCCTGCGCGGCAAGACGCGCTAGGGTTTGGGCGCTTGTGCTGTGGGTGGTCCTTCCTTCTCCCCCTGGGGGAGAAGGTGGCCGAGC
Organism: Mesorhizobium sp. M1329; assembly: GCF_040318035.1. Taxonomy (NCBI): domain Bacteria; kingdom Pseudomonadati; phylum Pseudomonadota; class Alphaproteobacteria; order Hyphomicrobiales; family Phyllobacteriaceae; genus Mesorhizobium; species Mesorhizobium sp. M1329. The sequence continues at coordinate 4,513 of NZ_JAMYLN010000053.1, forward strand.
GAAGCTCGGTCGGATGAGGGGTGTTCCAGCTTGGCACCGACGGCGATCCTTCCAACACCCCTCAACCGTCTTGGCGCTGCGCGCCAATCCACCTTCTCCCACAAGGGGAGAAGGCAAGAGCAGGCGAAAAAAATGGCCGAAAAAATCATCCTTGCCTCGGGCAGTCCGTTCCGCAAGGCGCTGCTCGTCAATGCCGGCGTCACTGTCGAAGCAGTTCCGGCTTCTGTCGATGAGCGCGCGCTCGAGGCGCCGCTGCAGAATAGTGGCGTGTCGCCGGAGGACGTCGCCCTGGTGCTCGCCGAAGCCAAGGCCACCGACGTCAGTGAGCGCAAGCCCGGCGCCCTGGTGCTCGGCTGCGACCAGACGCTGTCGCTCGGCGACGAGCTGTTCCACAAGCCGGCCGACATGGAAGGGGCGCGCCGTCATCTGCTGGCGCTGTCGGGCAAGACGCATCATCTCAACAGCGCCGTCGTGCTGGCCCGTGACGGCCAGGTTCTGTGGCGGCATGTCGGCATCGCCAGCCTGACCATGCGCAAGCTCGATCCTGCCTTCATCGGCCGCCATCTGGCGCGCGTCGGCGTCAAGGCGCTGTCCAGCGTCGGCGCCTACCAGATCGAAGGCGAGGGCATCCAGCTGTTCGAAAAAATCGAAGGCGACTATTTTACCATTGTCGGCCTGCCGCTTTTGCCGATGCTGGCCAAGCTGCGCGAGCTCGGGGCGATCGATGGCTGAGGCCCCGAAAAAGGCGTTTGTCACCGGCCACCCAATCGCGCATTCCAGATCCCCGAAGATCCACGGCTACTGGCTGGCGAAATACGGCATCGACGGCGTCTACCAGCCCATTGACGTTGCGCCAGAAGCGTTTGCGGAATTCCTGCGAACGCTGCAGGCACAAGGCTATCGCGGCGGCAACGTCACCATCCCGCACAAGGAAGCCGCCTTCGCTTTGGCTAAGTGGCGCGACCCCGACGCCGAACAGATCGGTGCGGTCAACACGCTGTGGTTCGAGGATGGCGAATTGTGGGGCGGCAATACCGATGCCCATGGCTTTGCCGCCAATCTGGACGAGTATGCACCGGGCTGGGCGGCCAACGGCCCCGCCGTGGTGCTCGGTGCCGGCGGCGCCGCTCGCGCGGTTATTCATGCGCTGAAGCAGCGCGGCGTCAGCGACATCCGCATCGTCAATCGGACGCTTGCGAGGGCGCAGGAGCTGAGCGACCGCTTCGGTGCCGGCGTCTCCGCCCACAACATCGCGGCGACCGGCGAATTGCTCGAGGATGCCGGCCTGCTGGTCAACACGTCAGCGCTCGGCATGCATGGCAATGAAGGCCTGTCCGCCGATCCGGGCAGACTGCCGGACCGCGCCATCGTCACCGATATCGTCTACGTGCCACTGGAGACGCCGCTGCTTGCCGCAGCCAAAGCGCGCAGCCTGAGAACCGTCGATGGGCTCGGCATGCTGCTGCACCAGGCGGTGCCCGGTTTCGAGCGCTGGTTCGGCATCAGGCCAGAAGTCACCGCCGAATTGCGCCAGCTGATCATTGCCGATATCGGCGCGATAAAATGATTGTACTCGGCCTCACCGGATCGATCGGCATGGGCAAGTCGACCACGGCAAAGATGTTTGCCGAAGCCGGCGTGCCGGTCCATGATTCCGACGAGGCGGTGCATCGCCTTTATGCCGGCAAGGCCGCGTCCTTGGTCGAGGCGGCCTTTCCCGAGACCACCAGATCCGGTGCGGTCGACCGCGCGGCACTTGCGGAGCGGGTGCTCGGCGACGCCGCCGCGCTGAAACGGCTGGAAGCGATCATCCATCCACTGGTCCGTGCCGATGCCGATGCGTTCCTGGCTGAAAATCGTGCCGCCGGCGCGCCGCTTGCCGTGCTCGATATACCGCTGCTGTTCGAGACCGGCGGCCGGAACCGTATCGACAAGGTCGTGGTCGTCACCGCGCCGCCTGAAGTCCAGCGCGCCCGCGTGCTGGCGCGCCCGGGCATGAGCGAGGAAAAGTTTGCGTCGATCCTGGCAAGGCAGGTTCCCGACGCCGAAAAGCGCCGGCGCGCCGACTTCGTCATCGACACCGGCCAGGGCTTTGACGCCGCTCGCGCGGCCGTCAAGGCCATCATCGCCGAACTTGTCGGGGATAAGGCAGCCAGGCCTGGCTAAGAGGCTTGCAGCCCACATTACTTGTTGCCATTTTGTTCCGGGCGTGATTCGGCTAGAATGACACCGGAACCAATGGACTGATTCGATGCGTGAGATCATCTTCGATACGGAAACCACCGGCCTCGACACGCGCGAGGACCGCGTCATCGAGCTTGGCGGCGTCGAGTTGGTCAACCGCTTCCCGACCGGCCGAACCTTCCACAAATACATCAACCCGCAAGGCCGCCAGATCCATCACGAGGCGCAGGCCGTGCACGGCATCAGCGCGGCCGATCTTCAGGGCAAGCCGACTTTCATGGAGATCGCCGAGGAGTTTCTTGCCTTCATCGACGGCGCCAAGCTGGTCGCGCACAATGCCGGCTTCGACATCGGCTTCCTCAATCTCGAATTCGGCCGGCTTGGCCATCCGGCCATCGATCCGGGACGGATCGTCGACACGCTGGCGCTGGCGCGCCGCAAGCATCCGATGGGCCCCAATTCGCTCGACGCGCTCTGCCGCCGCTACGGCATCGACAACGGCCGCCGCACCAAGCACGGCGCGCTGCTCGATTCGGAATTGCTGGCCGAGGTCTATATCGAGCTTATCGGCGGCAAGCAGGCCAGCCTCATCCTCGACAGCATCCTGACTCCGGCGGGCGGAAGGCAGAATGTCGACGACATCGACATTTCGATCGGCGTGCGGCCGATCGCCTTGCCGTCGCGCCTGACCGACGCCGAGCGTACAGCACACGCAGGCATGGTTGGCAGCCTCGGCGAAAAAGCGCTTTGGCTGCGCGTCGCTCCGGAAGCGAGTTCCGCGGCATGTTAGGGCCGATCGGCAGCGAACGTCGATAGTCCCGTTCAGTGGAAAGTCGCCAACTTTCGAGATTTGCCGAAACACCTCTCGCTTCGTCATCCCAGGGCGGAGCAAGGAGCGAAGCGAAGCGGCGCAGACCCTGGGATCCATGCCGTTACATCAGCCGAGGAATGCAGCGGTTCAGAACGGCACTTATGTCGGCACCGGCGCCAACTACCCTTCAACCATGACCGGCTTTGCCTACATGACCGCGAGCCAGAAACGCGGCACCATTTACATGGGCGTTACCAACGATCTCAGCCGCCGCATGCCGGAGCACAAACCGGCCAGAGGTCGCGCTTCACCAGCCGTTACGGCGTGCAGCGTCTGGTCTGGTACGAGGAACATTTCGACATTCGCGACGCCATCCAGCGCGAGAAGTCGCTGAAGCGCTGGCCACGCCAGTGGACGATCGAGCTGATCGAGAAGACCAACCCAGAATGGTTTGAGCTATTTCGCGGAACGGGTTCTGGTCCGCAGGAGCACTGCCGCGCGGTAACGGCATGGATCCCAGGGTCTGCGCCGCGTCGCTTCGCTCCTTTCTCCGCCCTGGGATGACGAAGTGGAGAGGTGTTTAGCCAATCTCCACGTTTTGCGATTTGCTACTGGAGAGGAGTCACTGGCGTTCGGTCTCGATGAGAGTACAGCCTGTCCCGCCAGCGGCTCATACAAAAAACCCGGCGCAAGGCCGGGTTTCTCAAACGCTATCGAGACAAACGCCTTCAGCTCACCTTGACCTTGGCTGCGGCCTGGTCCTCGGCCAGTTTCTGCTGGAACATCTGCGCGAAATCGATCGGGTCGAGCATCAGCGGCGGGAAGCCGCCATTGCGCGTCGCCTCGGCAATGATCTGCCTGGCGAACGGGAACAGCAGCCGCGGGCATTCGATGAACAGGATCGGCAGCATGTGCTCCTGCGGGAAGCCGCTGATAGCGAAGACGCCGCCATAGACCAGCTCGACGTTGAACAGCACTTCCTGGTCGAACGACGCTTTTGCGTTCAGCGTCAAATTGACGTCGAACTGCTTGTCCGAAAGCGGGTTGGCGTTGACGTTGACATTGATGGCGATGCCGGGGGCCTTGTCGCGGCCGCGCAACGAGTTCGGTGCGCCGGGGCTTTCGAACGACAGGTCCTTCACATATTGCGCAAGCACGTTGAGCGAAGGCTGCGCCGCATTTCCATTACCGTTGGCTGCGCCGGTCGGCGCGTCGTCGTTGCTGGCCATAAGCTGTGGTCCTTTTGCCTGGGCAGCGTTGCTGACCGGATTGAAATTCGGGCGTTCGCTATCATGGCCGGCACGACAAGACAAGTTTGCAAAAGACGCCGGTTGCCTCGCGGCTACTCGTCCTTGAGGCGGCGCCAGGGAGAATCCGGTCCGCGCGTATGATCGTCGGCGCGCGAATAGTCGCCGTCGTCGAGATCGATGGTCTTGCCACGTTGCCTTGCCCGCAAACCACCGCTGAAATCGGTTGCCAGCACGATGCGGCCTTTCAGCATCCGCCAGGCAAGATCGCGCACTGGCGGGAGGAACAGCAGAATGCCGAAAATATCCGAGATGAAGCCGGGGATGATCAAAAGGATCGCTGCCAGCACGATCATGGCGCCATGCGCAAGCTGGGCGCTCGGATCACGCCCGGCATCCATTTCAGCACGCACCCTGGCCATGACGCCAAAACCCTGGTGTCGAAGGAGCAAGGCGCCGGCTATGCTCGAGGCCAGCACCAGCCCAACCGTCGCCAGCGCGCCGATCTGGCGGCCGACAATGACGAAACCGGCTATCTCCAGCAGCGGAAGCGCGAGAACAAACAGGGGAAGCAGCGAGATACGCAAATCTTGACCGATCGTTTCGATGTTTTGCCGGCCGGCGAGCAATCGCCGCTGGCACCAGAGCTGTTAGATAGGTATGGCTGCCTTTGATTTGAATGATTGCGCCATGCGTTCTATATGCTTTGGATACCGAACGCTATGTGATCGCGGCCCTTGCTTGGCCGCTGGTCCGGCCAAAGCAGGGATTGATTGGCGCAAGATATGGGCTTTTTCGACTTCGGCACGATTTTCTTTCTGATTGCGGCGGTGGTGATCTTCTTCCAGCTGCGCAACGTGCTTGGCCGACGCACGGGCAACGAGCGCCCGCCCTTCGATCCATATACGGCAGCGCGCAAAAACGACAAGGATGCCGCCCAGAAACCCGAGAACGTGGTTTCGCTGCCGCGCAAGCGGCTGGCGGGAGAGCCGGCGGCCGACACCTATGTGGCGATCGATGCCTTTGCCAAGCCCGACACCGATCTCAACCGGGGCCTGCGGGCGATCAAGGACAATGATCCGACCTTCGACCCGAAGACCTTCGTCGACGGCGCCAAGATGGCTTATGAGATGATCGTCATGGCCTACGCCGATGGCGACCGCAAAACCTTGAAGAACCTTTTGTCGCGCGAGGTCTATGACGGCTTCGTCGCGGCCATCGGCGACCGCGAGGCGAAAGCCGAAAAGATCCAGTCCTCCTTCGTCGGCATCGACAAGGCCGACATCGTTTCGGCCGAGATGAAGGGCAGCGAGGCGCACATCACGCTGCGCATCGTCAGCGAACTGATTTCAGCGACCCGCGACAAGGCCGGCGCCGTCATCGACGGCGATCCCGAGACTGTCGCCGAGGTCAAGGACGTCTGGACCTTCGCCCGCGACGCGCGCTCGCGCGATCCGAACTGGAAGCTCGTCGCCACCGAAGAAGAAGACTGAACTGGACGGCGGCGGGGGCTGTCGTGTCGCTTTCTAGAGCCTTCAGCGAAAGATCCTTTTGCGAATTGCCGGGCTGGGGCGAGGACGACCATCTCCCCGCCTTTGACGCCTTTCGCCGCTCGGCCTTTCATATCCTGACCAAACCCTACCGCTCCGGCGCGCTCGGCGTCGATTACAATGGCTTTGCCGACTCCTATGCCGAAGCGCGCACCGTTTCGCCGGCGAATCGGTTGCAGGCCAGAAGCTTTTTCGAGCGCCATTTCGTTCCCGCCCGTATCGATGCCGAAGATGGTGGTCCCGGCCTGGTCACCGGCTTTTATGAGCCGGAGGTCGAAGCCTCGCCGGTGCGCACGCAACGATTTTCGGTGCCGTTGCTGGCCCGCCCGCCCGACCTTGTCGACATCGACGACGGCAATCGTCCTTCCGGCTTGGATCCTTATCTCGCCTTCGCTCGTGCGGCGCCGAACGGCCCGGTCGAATATTTCGACCGCGGCGAGATCGAACGCGGCGCGCTTGCCGGAAAAGGGCTGGAAATCGCCTGGCTCGCCGACAAGGTCGACGCCTTCTTCATCCACGTGCAGGGCGCGGCACGGCTCAACATGACCGACGGCAGGCTTCGCCGCATCACCTATGCCGCCAAATCCGGCCAGCGCTTTACCGGACCGGGCAAGATCCTGAGCGAGGAAGGCGAGATCCCGCTGGAGAAGGTGACGATGCAGTCGATCCGTGCCTGGTTCAAGGCGCATCCGGAGCGCGTCGACGAGATCCTTTGGCGCAACCGCTCCTATATCTTCTTCCGCGAGATGGGCGTCGACGACCCAGCGCTCGGCCCGATCGCTGCCGCCAAGGTGCCGCTGACACCCGGCCGCTCGGTCGCCGTCGACCGGCTGCTGCACACGTTCGGCACGCCCTTCCATATCGATGCGCCGTCGCTGACCGCCTTCGACGGAAAACCGTTCCGGCGGCTGATGATCGCGCAGGACACCGGCTCGGCGATCACCGGGCCGGCCCGCGGCGATCTGTTTGCCGGGTCGGGCGATGCGGCCGGCGAGATCGCCGGCGTTATCCGCAACGCCGCAGATTTTTATGCGCTGATCCCCCGGTCGCTGGTTGCAGGAGCAGGCCGATGACCCGGCGCATCGACAGGCTGAGCGAGGACGACCGGGTGCTGTGGAACCTGGTGGCGCGCACGGCAAAACCGCTGAAGGGCAAAACCGCCGTCGAAATTCCAGACGTCGGGCTGGAGATCGACGAGACCAGGCAGCCGCCGCCGGCGCAGGTGGCGGGCAATGCCGCCATGGCGGCAAAGCCGAAGGCGCAGCATGTTTCCCACGCGCTCGACGAACCGACGCTGGACAAGCTGTCGAAGGGCCGGCTGCCGATCGAGGGCCGCGTCGACCTGCACGGCCTGACCCAGGACGAAGCCTATTCGCTGCTGTTTTCCTTCCTGCGCCGGGCGCATGCCGGCGGCATCCGCTATGTGCTGGTGATCACCGGCAAGGGCTCTTCGTCGGGCGGCGATGGCGTCTTGCGGCGTGCCGTGCCGTCATGGCTGTCGACACCCGCCTTCCGGCCCCTCGTCTCCAGCCACGACCATGCCGCCCGCAAACATGGCGGCTCGGGTGCGCTCTATGTCCGCTTGCGGCGTGCGCGCTCATGAGGATGCACCCATGAAGGTGTGCTTGTGACCCCGTTCGGCGAAAAGCTTCGCGTGCTGCGAAACGAGCGCGGCGTCAGCCAGAAGGACATGGCCAAGGCGATCGGCGTCAGCGCAGCCTATCTCTCCGCGCTGGAACACGGCCGCCGCGGTGCGCCGAGCTGGACGCTGATCCAGAAGATCATCGGCTATTTCAACATCATTTGGGACGACGCCGAGGAACTGGCGCGGCTGGCCGAAACATCGCATCCGCGTGTCAAGCTCGACACGTCGGGCCTTAGCCCGGCGGCGACCGAGCTTGCCAATCTCCTGGCCGACAACATCGAAAAGCTCGACGAAGCTGAGCTTCGCCGCATCATTGCGTCGCTCCGCGCCGCGCTGAACCGGCCGAAATGAGCTGCTTTGTTACTGAACCGAGCCGACCAGCACCTGCTGGCCGCCGCGGATCGAGACCCAGCGGCCGGTATTGTCGATCGCCTGCCGCTTGAGGAAACGATAGCCGGTCTGGTCCCAGGAACGAACCTGGTCGGTCAGATTGTCGAGGATGTAATCGCCCTTGTCGGTACGCACCGTCAGCACGGCATGGCCCTCGCCATCCGGCTTGCGCACGACGGTCATCAGCAGATCGGCAAACGATACGCCCAGCCGGTTCAGTTCACGGCGCTTTTCCAGGACATAGTCCTCGCAATCGCCAACCCCCTTGTCGGGATAGGCCCAGACCTCATCCTTGCCGTAGATGTCGAAGTCGCTCTCCGGCTTGACGGCGGCGTTGACCTTTGCCGTGACGCTGAGCAGCTTGCGCCACAGCGAGCCGGTCAGGCTGGCGGGCGACAGATCCTTCGGGCGGATCGAGCATTCGGACGCGTAGCTCTTGCAGAAATCATAATGGCCGATCGGCTGCGAGGTCGGGCCGCCTGTTATCATCGGGCTGGCTGCCGAGGCCGAACCGGCCCAACCTGCCGCCACAGTAAGTCCAGCCAGCGCGCACAGGCGCAGCGTTCTCGCCATTGGTGAGGAAATCATTGTCCCCGCTTGTCCCTTGTTGTTAACGAAACGTTAAGGGGTATTTACAGTCCGTGTCAATTATGAGGATGGATTGATTTTTGCGGCATGGTTACCCGCGTGGCGCCAACGCGACTATTGTGCAACAGGTCGACCGGCCGCACGGCGTCGCCAACCGACGATTTTGGCATTGAGCGACCTGATGCGGATTGACGGGCATCATCACTGGTCGCCTATTTCTTGCCGGTCCTGACCAGCTTGGGTTTCACTGCAACACGGTTCTGACGGCCGTAGCTGGTAATGAAATCGACGATGCGCGGTACGATTTCGGAGCGGAAGCGCGAGCCGTTGAACACACCATAATGGCCGACCGCCGGCTGCATGTAATGGGCGTGCCTGTCGGTCGGGATGTTGATGCAAAGGTCGTGCGCGGCCTTGGTCTGGCCGAGGCCGGAGATGTCGTCGTTCTCGCCCTCGACCGTGAACAGGGCGACATTGCGGATCGCCGAAGGGTCCACCGCTACGCCGCGATGCGTCATCGTGCCCTTGGGCAAGGCCTGGCGGACAAACACGGTGTCGACGGTCTGCAGGTAGAATTCCGCCGTCAGATCCATCACCGCCAGATATTCGTCGTAGAACTCGCGGTGCTTCTCGGCATTGTCGCCGTCATGCTTCACCAGGTGCATGAAGAAGTCCTTGTGGGCGATGATGTGGCGGTCGAGATTCATGCTCATGAACCCCGAAAGCTGCAGGAAGCCGGGATAGACCTCGCGGCCGAAGCCCGGCACCGGCCAGGGCGCGCGCATGATGACGTTGTCGCGGAACCAGTCGATGCCCTTTTCCTGCGCCAGCAGATTGACCGCCGTCGGGCTGCGGCGGGTGTCGATCGGGCCGCCCATCAGCGTCATCGTCGAGGGCACGAACGGATCACCCTTGGCTTCCATCAGTGCCACCGCTGCCAGCACCGGTACCGAAGGCTGGCACACCGCCATCACATGGGTGTCGGGGCCCAGCGCATGCAGCATGTCGACGATGTAGTCGATATAGTCGTCAAGATCGAAGCTGCCGTCGGCCAGCGGCACCATGCGGGCGTCGACCCAGTCGGTGATATGCACGTCGGCATAGGGCAGCATCGCCTCCACCGTGCCGCGCAGCAGCGTCGCGTAGTGGCCCGACATCGGCGCGACGATCAACAGCTTCGGATCCGGCCGGCGCCCGGCCGGAACCGCCCGTTCGAAACGAACCAGGTTACAGAACGGCCGCGACCAGACGGTGCGTTCGCTGACCTCGACGTTTTTCCAGTCGACCACGGTCTTGGTCAGGCCGAATTGCGGCTTGCCGTAGCGGCGCGTCGTGCGCTCGAACAGCTCGGCCGTTGCCGCAACCGAGCGGCCCCAGGACGTGTGTGAGACCGGATTGAGCGGATTGGAGTAGAACAGGCGCACCGCATCGGCATAGAGGCGCGCCGGCTGCAAGGCGGCGTGGTTCAGTTCGTAGAGCTGGTAGAACATCGAGAACCCCGCTGCCGACTGCGATGGAAGGGCCGACGAGCAGCGCCGAGCCTTGAATGCCTTGTGGGGGAAGTTAGCAACAATCTGCTGCGATGCAATACGTCAACTTGCGTGATTTATGCTCGTTCTTTCGTCCAAGGCGTTGAGAATCCACCTGGAACGGCAACAGCCGGCTCAGTGTGCAGTTGCGAAGGCTATTGGGACGATCGTTGGACGAGGTGTCCGGCCGCGGCGACGGGCCGAGCGGTTAGACGCGTGCCATGCAGACAGCGGTATGGCCCGAGCTGATGAAGCCGAGCTGACTGGCTGCGCCCTTCGACAGATCGAGCATCCGGCCCCTGATAAATGGGCCGCGGTCGTTGATACGCACGACGACGCTGCGGCCATTGTTGCGGTTGGTCACCTTCAGCTTGGTGCCGAACGGCAGGCTGCGATGCGCTGCGGTCAGCGCCGACGGGTTCATGCGTTCGCCGGAAGCGGTTCTGGAATGCAGTGAGTACCAGGAGGCACGGCCGCATTGGGCGGCGGCGCTGGCACTGGATGCGCCGACCATCAGGCCAGCCGCGATCATGGCCGCGGCAAGCGCGGTCTGGTTGCTTTTGTTCATGGGTTGGGGACTGCTCCGTTGACAGACCCGCAGCGGTTAGGGACGAATGAGGCAGCAAATGCGGCAATGATCTGTCGGTTCCATGGCAATGTTACACGTTTGGAGTCGGCGCGAAACAATTTGTCAGAGACTTTCCGCAGAGCGGCACAGCTTCCTTGATGATCTTTGCACCGATCCCCGCATGTCTTGCGCAGGATCGGAGGTTAGCATCTAAGTAGAAGTTGGTGTAATCGAGCGGCTTCTTTTCGCTGTTCCATTCCGGCCGGAGCCGGGCTGATGATCGACTTGGAAAGGAGTTTCAGCAATGAGATTGATCAAAAATCTGCTGGCCTTGATTGTGCTCGCCATCGGCATGCTGTGGACGTTGCAAGGCATCGGCTTCATCCGCGGCAGCTTCATGACCGGCCAGTCGCAATGGCTGTATGGCGGCATCGTGACGGTGCTGGTCGGCTTGGGCGGCCTGGCCTGGGCAAACCGCTCGCGCATTTGAACGGGGCGTCGACCGTGGCGGTCGGTCACCGCGACCAGTATTGCCAGCCCCAGTAGAAACTTTCGTCGCGCGGCGGCAGGCGGTTGCGCTCCGCGTCCAGCTGCACCGGCGTCGGCGTTTTGCGTTCGCCGTCAGGCGGCTGTTTGTCCCCGACCTTGATCAGGCGGAGCCAATGGCCGAAATGCGCAAACAATACAGCGATGGAATGGCGCATTGTCGGTCACTCCCGCCCCGCCCAAGGGACGAGCACCCGCTCGATCCTGCGGATGATGAATTCGAGCACGAAGGCAATGGCCGCGATCACCAGTATGCCCATCACCACCACGTCGGTGACGAGGAACTGGGCAGCGGACTGGATCATGAAGCCGAGCCCGCGAGTCGCTGCCACCAGCTCGGCGGCAACCAGCGTCGACCAGCCGGCGCCAAGCGCGATACGCAGACCGGTCAGGATCGAGGGCAGCGCGCTGGGCAGGATGACGTGCCGGACAAGTTGCGTCCGGGTCGCACCAAGCGAGCGCGCTGCATTGATACGTTCCTGCGAGACGCCGCGGACACCCGATGCCGTCGACAGCGCAACCGGCGCCAGCATGGCAATGGCAATCACCAGGATCTTGGACGGCTCGCCAATGCCGAACCAGATAATGATCAGCGGCAGATAGGCGAGCGGCGGGATCGGCCGCAGGAATTCGAGCAGCGGATCGAAGATGCCGCGCCCTGTAGTGCTGATGCCGATAGCCAGCCCGATGGGAACGCCGACGAAAACGGCCGCGATCAGCGCTGCAAACACCCGCCACAGACTGGCGGCGATATGCTGGAGCAGCGTCGCGTCGACAAAGCCGTCACCGGCGACGACGACAAATTTGTTCCAGACTGCCACAGGCGACGGCAGGAAAACCGGCGACACCAATTGCAGGCGGGCCGATGCTGTCCACGCCGCCAGCACGATCAGAATGGTGATCGCGCTGACCACGCGGGCCGAAACGCGGCTGCGTCTCGGCCGCGGCCGCGACCATGGCACCGACAGCGCGTCGGCTCCGTCGTCGACTTTGGAGCGCTGCGGCCGCTCGGTATAGGAGGTAACGGTCATGCTGCCTCCCCTTCGAAGATCGCATCGGTCAGCTCGCCGCGCGCCGCGGCGAAGGCCGGATCGGCCTTGATGCTGCGAATGGCCTCGCCGGCTGCATAGCGCCGGCTGAAGCCGGCCTCGAAACTCCGCACCACCCGGCCAGGGCCGGGAGCGAGCACAATGATACGGGTGGCGAGAACCAGCGCTTCGTCGATGCCGTGCGTGACCATCAGTACGCCGACCTGGCTTGCCGTCCACAGATCGAGCAGCGTTGTCTGCATGCGTTCGCGTGTCAGCGCATCGAGTGCGCCCAGCGGTTCGTCGAGCAGCAGGAATTGCGGCGCGGCTGCCAGCGCTCGGGCCAGGCCGACGCGCTGGCGCATGCCGCCGGAAAGCTCCCAGATGCGCTTGTCGCCGGCGCCGTCGAGCTTCACCAGCGCCAGAAGGTCATCGGCAGTCCGCGCCCGTCCGGCAGCCCCGACACCGCGCAGCCTGAGAGCAAAGGCGACATTTTCCCGCGCGGTCAGCCACGGAAACAATGCGTCGTTCTGGAACACGACGGCGCGGTCCGAGCCTGGCGCCGTGATCGGCCTGCCGCCAATCGTGGCGCGTCCGCGCACAGGCTCGACCAGGCCCGCGGCGACGTTGAGCAACGAGGTCTTGCCGCAGCCGGAGCGGCCGACCAGGACAACGAAGTCGTCCTTGGCGATGTCAATCGACACGCGTTCGACGGCCGGCGCCGGCTGGCCGTCATAGTGAACCGAGACTTGGTCGAGCACGAGATGCGTCATGTGGGGTCGCCGATATTCTGAACCTGCCTGCCCCGAAGCCGTTCCTCGTCAGCGGCTCCGGGGCAGGCAACGCGCGCGTCAGGGAAGGGAGGACGCGCGGTATTGAGCCGCCGCTAATTCGAGGCCAGCGCCTCGCCGACATATTTCGACGACACGTATTTCGAATAATCCGGCAACACGGCGTCGATCTTGCCCTGCTCCTTGAGGAAGGCCGATGTCGCCTCGACCGCCTTGACCGTGCCGCCACCGAGGAACTTGTTCGAGGCTTGCTCCTCGAGTGTCGGGAAGACATAGCCCCTCAGCAATTGCGGCACGTCTTCGAGCTTGGCCCCTGTGATCCTGGCGATCTTGGCCGCTTGCGGCGAGGACACCGACCATTGATCCGGCTTGGCCAGGAAGTCGGCATAGGCAGCGCCCGTTACTTTGACGAAGTCGCGCACCGCTTCCGGGTTCCTTTCGGCGAAGTCGGTGCGCACGATCCAGGCGTCGAAGGTTGGCGCGCCCCAGGCGGCGACCTGCGAGGAATCCAGCACGACCTTGCCCGTCGTCTTGATCTGGCCGAGTGCCGGATCCCAGACATAGGCGGCGTCGATGTCGCCGCGCGCCCATGCCGCCGCGATCTCCGGTGGCCGCAGATTGAGAATGTCGACCGACCTCGGGTCGACACCCTCATGCTTCAGCGCGGCAAGCAGGCTGTAATGCGTCGTCGAAACGAAGGGCACCGCCACCTTCTTGCCGGCAAGGTCGGCAGTTTTCTCGATGCCGGCGCCGTTGCGGGCGACAAGGGCCTCGGATTCGCCGATCAGCCCGACAATGAAGATTGTCTGGATTGGAAGCTCGAGGCTCGCCGCCGCCGCCAGCGGGCTCGAGCCGACATAACCGATGTCGACCGAACCGGAAGCGATGGCGGCGATCACGTCGGCGCCGGAATCGAATTTCCGCCAGTCGATTGCCGCCTTCGTCGCGCTCTCATAGGCACCGTCGGCCTGCGGCACCTTCGAGGGTTCGACGACCGTCTGGTAGCCGATGGTTATCTTGAGGTCCTGCGCATCGGCTGGGCCGAGAAAGGCGGCACCAGCCAAGGCCGCCGAGGACAACAGAACGATACGTCGCGAAATGATGGACATGAAAGGCTCCTTGGAAAAGAGAAAAACCCGGATTGCGTTTCATAGTCACCTAACTCTATCGTTCTTGTAGAGTTAAATCTTTCCAATCGGTTCGGTCTTGTTAGAAAAAGTCATCTGGCTATCGCAGCTGCCCATTCGCACGCTTCTGGGTGACGGCCCGGGTGAGAACCATCGTCCTTGCCCGGGAACCGCTTCCACGCCGTCCATGCGCCCAACAAGGATTTTCCGCTGTCGCGCCTGCATCGGCAAACCCATGCTGTGGATAGCCAAGAAATTGGAAACAAGTTCCCTGTGTTCGCGGTTAAGTCTAGTATCCTTATCGACATTGAAGGATTGGAGAGGACGATGAGCGACGCCACCCTCCTTGTTGCCGCGCGTTGCCGCGCGCGGCATGTTTTGGCCTTCAAATTCAGGGGCAGAAGCTGCTGTCCGGATTCTCGCCGATCGGGACATTCCTGCCGCCGGTCAGTTTGGCGGTGTGCCATTGGCGGCGGTTTCTGTGCTTCCAAGAGCACAAATGGCCATTGCGGCTTGAAAACGAAGCAAAATCAACGTTTCTCGGCTTGTATATCATGTCACTAGAATTTATCTGTAGTGACAGCTTGGACGCGGCGGGGAGGCACGCCAGGCGTTTCGCAACCGGTGGCCTTGCGCCATCGCATGACAGAGAAACGTTCGGGTTATGCTCACGAAAAAAGGTAAATACGGCCTCAAGGCACTCGTCCATCTGGCGCGCCTGCCGGTTGGACAGCTCGCCTTCGTCAACGACATCGCCACAGGAAACAATATTCCGAAGAAGTTCCTCGATGCCATTCTTGGCGAATTGCGCAATGCCGGTTTCGTCCAGAGCCGCAAGGGCAAGGAGGGCGGCTACCGGCTGGCACGCCCGGCGGACGAGATCAAGGTCGGTCACGTCGTGCGCGTGCTCGACGGGCCGCTTGCCCCCATTCCCTGCGCCAGCCGCACCCAGTATCAGCGCTGCGAAGATTGCAACGAGGCGACATGCCAAGTCCGACATCTGATGCTGGAGGTCCGGCAGGCCATCGCCGAGGTGCTGGACCAGCGCAGCCTCGCCGAAATGCGCGACATCGCCGACGACGAGGACCTTTCGGCGGCGTTGAAAGTGCAGGCCTGAACCACTCTCCCCTGAGCCGGCGACGATCGCCAGGACAGCTGGTGTGCGCATGACCGGGCGCGCTACGCCAAGTTCGATCATCATTGTCGGTGGCGGCGCCAGCGGCGTCGTGCTTGCAGCGCATCTGCTGAAGTCGCCCAATCCCGATCTCCGCGTCAGCCTGGTCGAAAAACGCCCGCATTTTGGGCAAGGCATGGCCTATTCAACGCTGCTGTCGGCGCATGTGCTGAATGTCAGCGCGGCGGGCATGAGCGCCTATGCCGACGATCCCGGCAATTTCTCGCGCTGGCTGCTTGGACGCGGCCTGGCTACGCCGGAGCAGGCGCCGGTCTACGCGCCGCGCAGCGTCTACGCCCGCTATCTCAAGGAGCTGCTCGACGAGCTCGAGGCGCGTGAGCAGCAGACCGGCCGGCTGCGCCTGATCCGCGAGGAGAGCCTGTCGATCTCGCCGACCGCGTCAGGCGTCGAAGTGACGCTGGCCAATGGCACTAGCGTGGTTGCGCACCTTGCAGTGCTGGCGACAGGCCATGACGAGGAGCCGGGCGCCGGTCAGGGCCGCGCGATCAGGATGGGCTCGGAGGCCGACACCGAGCTCGACCCCGAAGCCCGAGTCCTGGTGCTGGGCACCGGCTTGAGCATGGTCGATGCCTTCCTGTCGCTCGAGCAGCGCGGCCACCGCGGCGAGATCGTCGCGGTGTCGCGGCGCGGCCTGCTGCCTTCGCCGCATCGCAAGGGCAATCCGATCAAGCTTGACGTTGCCGATATTCCGCTCGGCACCCAGCTTTCCTATTTCGTCGGCTGGTTCCGCGACCTGATCCGGGAAAACCAGAGGGCCGGCATCGACTGGCGCGACGTCGTCGACGGTCTGAGACCCTTTAACCAGAAGATCTGGCAGAACTGGCCGTCCTCGGCCAAGCGCCGCTTTGTCGAGCACACCAAGGCCTGGTGGGACATCCACCGCCATCGCATGGCGCCGGAAGTCTACGCCCGCGTTGCCGAGGCGGTGCAAGCGGGCCGCATCCGCCTTGTCGCCGGGCGCGTCGTCGAGATCGCCGGCGGCGACGGCTTCAGGGTACAGGTCCAGTCGCGCCACACGCAGCAGCTCGAAAGGTTCGACGTTGCTCGCATCTATGATTGCACAGGCATCGCCAGGGACATCTCGACCACCTCGAACAGCGTGGTGCGGTCGCTGGTTGATCGCGGGCTGGCAAGGCCGGATCCGCTGCGGCTCGGCCTCGACGTAACCGCCAACTGCGAGGTCATCGCCAGCGACGGCACTGTATCGGCCAAGATCCTCGCCGTCGGGCCGCTGACGCGCGGCACCTTCTTCGAAATCGACGCCATTCCCGATATTCGCGTGCAGTGCGCGCGGCTGAGCAAGCGATTGCTCGGATAGGGCCCCTTTGTCTTGACGCAATTCCGGACGCAAGACACCTGCCGCCGGGTGAAAAGATCTCGACCGCATAACCGCGCTCGGTGAAGGCGAACCAGGGGTGCGTGAGCTCGCTCCACCAGAAGCCGACCGGCCAGCCCGTGCTGGTCGAGACAGCCGGGTTGGCGATGACGCCACACGTTTCGGCTGTCTCGCATTGACCGGATTGGTGTCGCGGACGCTCATCTTCGTTCTCCTCCGTGGATTGGCCGCAGGACGCGACCCTGGCCAGATGACCGGGCAAATTCTGCTTCCGTCGCTATCGTGCCTTGCCTACGATGGGCGCATGACGCAACGCGGAAGACTCTACGGCTGTCCGGTCGAGTTCGCTCTCGACGCGCTCGGCGGCAAATGGAAGACGGTGATCCTGGCGCGCATCAAGGAACAGCCGATGCGCTATTCCGAACTGCGCCGGCTGATCCCCTCACTCTCGGACAAGATGCTGACGCAGAGGCTGGCCGAGCTTGTCGAGATCGGCTTCGTCACGCTCGAGACGTCGCCCGACGGCAAGGGGCGCTACGCCTTGACCGGGCGCGGCGAAGATCTCGCCGCCGCGCTCCAGGCGCTCTACGACTGGGGCAGCGTGCATGGCCGCGCCGAGGGTGTGCGTTTTCGCACCGACAGCGCAGCCACCACCTAGATCAATTCCGGGAAAAGCGCGAAGCGGCTTTCCGTCCGCAATTGCCTGGAAAACAAAGGCACAGAGCGGTTCGGCGTTTCCGTGAAAGGGTGGATCGCTCTAGGAAGCCGACTGTCCTCAACCCGATCCGGCAAGCGCGCTGCAGAAGCTTGCGACATCGGTGACAACAGCTTCGCCGAGGAAGCGTACGGTCGCCATCGAGCGGTCGCGCGCTTCGCGGTTGCCGAAGCCACAGGCGTCCTCGATGACCATGGCGACAAAGCCATTGTCAGTCGCCTGGCGAACGGTCGGCTCGATGCCGATTTCCATGGCGATGCCTGCGAGCGCTATCGTGCGCACGCCGCAATCGCGCAAGGCAAAGCCGAGCGCGGTGGAATCGAAGGCCGACATCGTGAGCTTGTCGAACACCGCCTCGTCATCGCGGGGTTCCAGCTCGGGCACGATCCGTGTCGCTTCGGCGTCGCGCGGGAACCACAGCTCGACGGTGTCGGGGCTGTCGCGCCGCTGCCAGGCCATGGCGGTGCGCAGCTGCGTCGCGCCCATCCATTTGCGCGGCAGCGACAGATGGCGCGTGAACGCCACCCGCATGCCGGCCACGCGCGCCGCTTCCAGCACCGTGCCGGTGCGCTCGATGATAGTCGCGGCGCCGGCCACCTGGTGGCAGATGCCGACCTGCATGTCGTAGACCACCAGCGCCGTGCGGCGCGGATCGCACCACTCAGCCAAGCTGGCCGGGATTTCGATCCCGTCGCTCGACCGGATCATGCTGCAGTCCGGTCCCACGGCTTGGCGATGTCGACGGTCGGGTCGAACAGGAACTCCAGCGGCAAGGGCGCGTCGAAGGCGATGAAATGCCATTCCAGCAGCCCGGCCTTGGACAGCGGGAAGTCCTCGGTGTAGCGCCGCGCTTCCGCGACGCTGTCGAGCTCGAAGACGATGATGACGCCGCCAATATCGGCGCGCGCATAATTCTCGCGCACGATCCCCGCCTTCCAGAGCCGCCAGACGTTCGAAACTTCGTCGCGCAAATAAGGCCGCAGGTCGTCGAGCGTGACGCCGGGCTTGAAATTGTCATAGGCAAGAATCTTCATCGGCCGTTCCTTGCATTGCTGTTCGTCCAGCGCCGGATAGCATGGCGGAATCGGCCGCCGCAACGAACGAGATGGTGCGTTGAAACGGCCGCACGATTGCCGTTCTGTGCCGCGCCATCCCTATGGGCGGCCGGGCGGCCGCAGGATAATTTTGCCGAAGAGGAGGAAAAGCGCGGTGACCATCGAAAGGCTGAACCCCGAGGGCATGCACAGCAACCCAGCCTATTCGCAAGGCGTGTCGCTGCCGGCATCCGCGCGCATCGTGCTGGTCGGCGGCCAGAATGGCGTCGATGCGCAAGGCCGGATCGTCGCCACGGACGATCTCGCTGCACAGACCGCTCAGGCGCTTTCCAACCTGGCAAAGGTGCTCGAAGCCGGTGGGGCAAAGCCGGAAGACCTCGTCAGCCTCTCGGTCTATATCGCCGGCGACCTGGACATAGGGCCGGCCTTCGGCGCCTGGATGGCCTTCTGGGCAAACCGCGGCGTGCCGCCGATCATCAAAGTGCTGCGCGTCGCCGGCCTCGGTAATCCGGATTTTCTGATCGAGATCGAAGCCCAGGCCGCGATCGCCTGAACCCTAAGCAGGTTCTGCAAATCTTTTGCCCTGCCTGTAGGCCGGTGAAGCTTTCGCGAAATTCCATTCCCCTGCTGGCGGCCGGATTGGCACGATCTATCTTCTTTCCAACTGCAAACGGCTGGAAAAGACGGTAGGTTGCCGTCTTCCAGGGCGGTTGCTCATTCTGGCAACGGAGCATCTGACATGAGCAAGCACAAGATTGTGGCACCGGACGATGCATCGTCCCGCCTGCGCCCGCCCTATGCCTCGGTTCTCGACCTGATCGGGCAGACGCCGGTCGTCGAGCTGACCAAATTCGACATCGGCAAGTGCCGGCTGTTCATCAAGCTCGAAAGCCAGAATCCCGGCGGCTCGATCAAGGACCGCATCGCGCTGTCGATGATTGCCGCCGCCGAAAAACAGGGCAAACTGAAGCCCGGCGGCACCATCGTCGAGGCGACCGCCGGCAATACCGGTCTTGGTCTCGCCCAGGTCGGCATCCCCAAGGGCTACCGTATCATCCTCGTCGTGCCCGATAAGATGTCGCGCGAAAAGATCCAGCATCTGCGGGCGCTCGGCGCCGAAGTGCGCATGACGCGTTCCGACGTCGGCAAGGGCCATGCCGAATATTACCAGGACATGGCCGAAAAGATCGCTGCCGAGCTGCCCGGCGCATTCTACGCCAACCAGTTTGCCAACCCGGCCAATCCGCACGCCCACGAGACCACGACCGGGCCGGAAATCTTTCAGCAGCTCGAAGGCGATGTCGATGCCGTGGTCGTCGGCGTCGGCTCAGGCGGCACGCTGACCGGGCTCGGCCGCTACTTTGCGAAAGTCTCGCCGAAGACCGAGATGATTTTGGCCGATCCGGTCGGCTCGGTTCTGGCACCGTTGATCAAGACCGGCAAGATGGTAGAGGCCGGAAGCTGGACCGTCGAAGGCATCGGCGAGGATTTCGTGCCGCCCAATGCCGATCTGTCGCTGGTCAGGAAGGCCTATTCCATCCCCGACAAGCAGAGCATGCTGGCGGTGCGCGACCTGCTATCGAAGGAAGGCATCCTCGCCGGCTCGTCGTCGGGCACGCTGCTTTCGGCAGCACTCCGCTATTGCCGCGAGCAGACCGTGCCGAAGCGCGTCGTTACCTTCGTCTGCGACAGCGGCAACAAGTACCTGTCGAAAGTCTTCGACGATTTCTGGCTGGTCGAGCAGGGCCTGGCAGAGCAGGAGCAGCATGGCGATCTGCGCGACCTGGTCATGCGCACGCTCCGCACCGGCGATGTCGTGTCCGTCGGCCCCGGCGAAAGCCTGCTCAACGCCTATGGCCGCATGCGCCGCTCGGATGTCTCGCAACTGCCGGTGCTGGACGAGGGCAAGCTCGTCGGCATCATCGACGAAAGCGATATCCTCGCCAAGGTCGAAGGCCCCTATGACAGCCGCTGGGACCGCTTCAAGGCCCCGGTCAGTACGGCCATGACCTCTAACCTGCACACGCTTCAGGCCAGCCAGACGCTGGATGCGCTGCTGCCGGTGTTCGATCGCAACGAGGTTGCCATCGTCTTCGATGGCGACGAATTCATTGGCCTGATAACCCGCATCGACCTGATCAACCATCTGAGGCGCGCCCGATGACCGTCAAAGCCACAATATCGGGCAAAAACCGCCTCGCCTTCTCGACGCGCACCATCCATGGCGGCCAGAGCCACGACCCGACGACGGGCGCGGTGATGGTACCGATCTATGCCACCTCGACCTACGGCCAGCAGAGCCCGGGCGTGCACAAGGGCTTTGAATATGCCCGCAGCCAGAACCCGACCCGCTTCGCCTTCGAGCGCGCGGTGGCCGACCTCGAAAGCGGCGCAGCCGCCTTCGCCTTCGCTTCGGGGCTGGCAGCGATCGCAACCATTTTCGAACTGCTCGATTCAGGCGCGCATATCGTCGCCACCGACGACATCTATGGCGGCACGTTCCGGCTGCTGGAACGGGTGCGCAAGCGCTCGGCCAATTTGCAGGTCGACTTCGTCGACTTCACCGATCTTGCCGCGGTCGAGGCGGCGATCCGCCCGGAAACCAAAATGCTCTGGGTCGAGACGCCGACCAACCCGCTGCTGCGTGTCGTCGACCTCGAAGGCGTCGCAGCACTGGCCAGGCGCAAAGGCGTGCTCTCAGTCGCCGACAACACTTTCTGCAGCCCCTATCTGCAGCGGCCGCTGGAGCTCGGCATCGACATCGTGGTCCATTCGACGACGAAATACCTCAACGGCCATTCCGACATGGTCGGCGGCGTCGCCGTGGTCGGCGACAACAAGGATCTCACCGACCGGTTGAAATTCCTGCAGAACGCCATCGGCGCCATTTCAGGGCCGTTCGACAGTTTCCTGGCGCTGCGCGGACTGAAGACGCTGGCGCTGAGGATGGAGCGTCATTCGTCGAACGGCCAGAAGATCGCGCACTGGCTGGAGAGCCGCCCCGACATCCGCCGTGTTATCTATCCCGGCCTGCCCAGCCACCCGCAGCACGCCATCGCCAGGCGGCAGATGCACGCCTTCGGCGGTATGATCACAGTCGAGCTCGACCGCGACCTCGCCGGCACCAAACGCTTCCTCGAACACACGCAACTGTTCACGCTGGCCGAAAGCCTCGGCGGCGTCGAAAGCCTGATCGAACACCCGGCGCTGATGACGCACGGCTCGATCCCGGCAAAAAAACGCGCCGAGATCGGCATTTCCGATTCGCTGGTGCGCTTGTCGGCCGGGATCGAGGATGGCGACGATCTGATCGCGGATCTGGATCAGGCGCTGGCGAGCTGAGCCCGATAGCGAGACGTCGGCGGGACAGCGCCCCCCTCTGCCCTACCGGGCATCTCCCCCTCAAGTGGGGAGATTGGCCGTCATCTTGCGCTTTCGCCAACCTCCAACGCTGAAACACGGGCGGGATGGCGACGCTGCCCATCTCCCCCTAGGGGCAGGGCTATCGCATATGAGTGATGGCATTGATGAGATAGTCGTCGTTCCAGGCGCATTTCTTGATGCGATGGCTGATGGGAA